>NZ_NHZE01000148.1:0-381 GCF_002207995.1 Pantoea sp. VS1 | reverse complement strand
GCAGCTGAGCGTGTGGCTGATAAAACTGGGGATACAGCCGGAAAGAACCGCGCCGGGCTGTCCGGGGCAGAACGCCCGCCACGAGCGGATGCACCGGTCGCTGAAGGTCGCCATGAGCCATCACGACGTCTTTGGCTCGCTGCCGGAGCAGCAGGCGTGGTGCCGCGGATGGCGGAACGAGTTCAATCAGGAAAAGCCGCATGAGGCGCACGGGCAGCAGCCGCCCGCAAAAATATGGACGCCTTCACCGCGGAAATGGGACGGAAAAGTGCCGGAGGTGGGCTATCCGGAGGGGGCGAAGCTGTACAAAGTCGGTGAAAAAGGCGACCTGAGGCTGAACGGGCGAACCTTCCTGAGCGCGGCGTTACGGGGGGAATATGT
>NZ_NHZE01000147.1:0-987 GCF_002207995.1 Pantoea sp. VS1 | reverse complement strand
AGACGCACTGGTAGAGGATATAAATTACACGATGGTGACCGATCTGCAGATTTCTGAACGCAGCAAAACTGCCGTAACCACGGACAACGTGGCGGCGCTGCGTCAGGGCACTTCCGGCATTAAGCTGCAGACCAGCAGCGAAGAGGGCAACCGCATGAAATACCAGACCCGCGTGGTGTCAAACGCGAACAAGGTCAACCTGAAGTTTGAAGAGGCGAAGCCGGTGCTGGAAGCGCAGCTGGCGAAGTCCGTTGCCGGGATCATGTAATTCAGTCAGCTGACAGATGCGGGAGGCGCCATGCGCAGAAAAATTGAACGACTGGCGTCTTCACTGCCCGGCTTCCTGAATCTGATGCTGACAGCCGCCATCATCACCCTGCTGCTCGTGAACGTAACGGACAGCTGGCTCCCCTGGCGTTTTGTGGACTGGCTCAGGTTGCTCGATGCCGCGCCGGGTGGGGCGGGAACGGGAGAGTTCTGCCTGTTCATGCTGGCGGCGATGTTGCTTTATATCATCAGTATGGGGGCGTGCGGGCTGGTCCTGACCGCCGTGCTGCAGGCTGCCATAAAACGCATTCTGAAGCTTGCAGGTCGCTGAATTACCTGGTATTACTTAACGACCGGTGAAAACCGGCGGCACGCGCCTTAAGGGGAAATGAGAACACTCTCCTGACAACGGGGCGCCTGCCGACCCCCGTCTGTGCCCCCCGGGCAGCGGACACCGGGACAGCACCACCACCACCACGGGTGCTGCCCTCCTCCCTCACGGGATCCCCTTTTACGCTTCCCCCCTGATGCACGGGGTGGCGGGAGCGTGGCTCTGATTTCCCTGACGTATTACTACTGCGCTTCGCGCGCGTCGGGAATAGCGTTGTAACGGCTGTATTTAACCCCTGTTCTTAACTTCCTGAAGGAAAACCCCATGCTCACATTCAACGGTGCGGCACGCACCCTTATTGTCTGGACTACCCTGTTTTTTGCCTGGAG
>NZ_NHZE01000146.1:0-2675 GCF_002207995.1 Pantoea sp. VS1 | reverse complement strand
GTGCGAACGGGCGAGGACGGCGAGCGAAGCGATCTCTTGAACACGCAGCGGCCGGGCTAAAGTGAAGTCACGGCACCGGCCGCAGACCGCACGTTTTTCCTCCCCCGCCGCAGGCGGCATAAAAGCGGCGCGCAGCAACGTCCTTTTCCTCTCAGTCCTGTCCACAGCCGGCGTGCATATCAGCACCGGAACCCTGTGGATAAACGAAGCCCCGCCACGCGCCGGCAGGGCTTTTGTATTTTGGTTGTTTATTAATCACCCTAGCGATAGTGTTTCCGGATCTGCGCCGCGCGCCGGCAGAGTTCCACCAGGTCGTTGTCGATTCCCTCAATGAGTAAGCCGGTCATGCGCTGCTCCAGGCTGGCGCCGTGCCAGAGGTGGCGCGCTGTCATATCACGCAGTCGCAGATGAAACTCATACAGCGATTCTTCCAGGTCTGCCACGTCGTCGGCCAGCGCGTTTTCAGGGATTTGTGTACTCATGTTTTTCTTCTCCGTAACGATCAGGCGGCGCGCGCGCTGCGCCGGGCGTAAAGGCGGCGCAGGCCGGCGGCGTGGTACTGTTCCAGCAGCTCGATACCGATCCAGCGGCGCCCACATTCCTCGGCGGCCACGCAGGTCGAACCGCTGCCGGCGAACGGATCCAGCACAATGGCGCCCGGCTGCGTAAAGGCTTCAATCAGCGGCCGCAGGATGCTGAGCGGCTTCTCGGTCGGGTGGTGGCGGTTGCCGGTGTATTCCCATGGCATCACGTCCGGCAGCGGTTTTGCCGGCAGCGGCGGGCGCCCCTTCGCCAGCAGGTAGGCACTTTCATGCTGATAGCCGACAAAGGCCGACTTTGAGGCATAGGGCTTGGTGAAAACCAGGTGACCGACAACGCGAAACCCCGCTTCCTTCCAGGCCTGCATGAACGTGTCCACGCGGTTCCAGCCGTAGAAACTGACCGCCAGGCTGTTATCTTTCAGCACCCGGTACATTTCCCGGCTCGCCGGCAGCACCCAGTCGCTGTTTACGTCATTCGCAATGGTGCGCCCGGACCGGTCTTTAAAGCCGACCAGGTACGGCGGATCGGTGAGAATGAAATCAATGCTTTTGTCCGGAAAGCCGCCCATAACCTGTACGCTGTCGCCGTGCATGAATCGTGACATTGCTGTGCTCCTTTGGATGAAGGGGGCACCCCTCTGGTGCCGTGACCTCCACAAAGCCGGGCGACCAGCTGAGCAAACAGGGGCGGACGCGCAAGCCGCACGCGCCGCCGGAGCGGACTGAATGTCCCGCGCACGGCGGGGAACGGGTGAGCAGGCCGGCGACAGCTTCCCTTGTTTGCGAGGCCGCCCGGCTACCGTGAGGGCACGGCACTTTATGCCCGCCGTTTACCGGCCGCAGGACGGGAGACGGCATAAGCGTGGAGCGAAGCGACGTCATCATTATCTTTCCCGTGAAAAGCGCCGCCCGCCGGGCGGCCGCCTAAGTAGTCGTTTTCAGCCCCGGAAATCAGGCCAGTGGCAACCGCACCGGTCGCTCACCACGGGTGCCATAAGCGTACCGGTTACTTGCCACTCATCCAGAAAATGGAGGCCGGAAAGTGTCGCTGCCTGCTGCGCATCAAGTTGCACGAGGGACTTCAGCCAGACGTCATTGCCGTCAAAGCGCCAGTAACAGCCTTCACTCTCACGGGGTTCGCCCTTCCACCACGTACGGCCCATGAGCATGCAGCCCGCCTCTGCCAGCTGCTCATCCGGTGACAGGATGAGCAAATGCTCCTCTGAGCATGCGCCCTGCCACTCTGCCTGAAAGGAAGCCAGCCAGGTGTTCACTCTTTTTCCTTCCGTTTTGCCAGAACCGTGTCAGCGCAGTGGCGCAGGAAGTACCAGCTGAGACTGATATCCGCATCGAGCGTGGCATCGGCCAGCGCGATCGTGGCCAGCACCTCATCGGACGTCAGCTCCGGTGCCACGTCTTCGAAGTCATCGGCTACCCACAGGTGCACTACGCAGGGTGTGTCTGGTGCAAAACGCTGCAGCTGTTCGGCCAGCTGGCCAGTGGTGAGAGGGTGATTCATGGTTACTCCGGTTACAGGTTGCACGGCATCAGCGCCGTGACGTCACGGCAGCCGGGCCACTGCGGAGGACGCAGGGTCGAGGGACGAAGCCGCACGCGCCGCCGGAGCGGACTGAATGTCCCGCGAACGGGGGGGAACGGGTGAGTCATGAGGCGAAGCTGCCTTGCGGACGAAGCGGCCCGGCTAAGGTGAAGTCACGGCGCAGCCCGACGGTCAGGAGGGAGGTATTCCGCAGAGCCGTGAATATGACTGGCGCCAGGCCGGTGCGTCACCGGACACGGCTAAATCCACGCTGATCCGATCGCGCTCTTCCCGGGGCCGGGCGGCAAGGTTATGTGACATGATAATCCCTCCGGACAAAAGTATACCGCCTATGCTGAATAGCAGGAGGGGCTTATGTGTGGACGATTTGCGCAGTACAGCAGCAGAGATGACTACTTTGACGCTCTGGGTATTGGCCCGGAAGAACTGACCCGGGATGCTGAACCCATTGGCCGGTACAACGTGGCGCCGGGGACTAAGGTTCTGTTGCTCAGTGAGCGTGACGGCGAGCTGAAGTTTGATCCTGTTTACTGGGGCTACGGTCCGGAGTGGTGGGATAAACCGCCGCTCAT
>NZ_NHZE01000145.1:0-245 GCF_002207995.1 Pantoea sp. VS1 | reverse complement strand
TTTATAATTCTCATCGGTATTCATTACTCAATCCCGTTTAAATAAATCAACATATTCAATCAACATGTTTTCATTAAGGTCTTTAGGTTTTTTAAATAATGTATATTTATCATCAACGAATATAGATTTATTATTAACAAGACATTGATAAAGCTTATTGCCATTGATAATCGCGCTATCAATATACTTTGATACATCACCTATTCCAAACTGCCTAAATTTGGCAAAAAATACCAACCAAAGAA
>NZ_NHZE01000144.1:0-4196 GCF_002207995.1 Pantoea sp. VS1 | reverse complement strand
GCCCATTATCGTATTAATCATGGGCCTTTTTTATACTGCCATGCCGCAATCTCCCCCCTCAAGCTTACTCGGTAATTATTTAAGTAAGTAGATGATCTTTAATGGTACTCATTGATTCGCAAAGCCCACTTTAATCAGGATTTTACTATCGATGGCCCCAAAACCTTGCAAACAACAACTGGATAAACAAACTAATGAAAAATATTTCCAATAGTTTTATTTTTTTATATCTTATTGATTTTAAATAAATTAAATATCAATAAAAGAAATTTGAGTACATTTTATTTCTTTTAAAAGAAAAAAAAATCTTTTTGTTGACTTTGATGACTCATGGCGATTAATTAGTAGACAGACATATCAACATTTCTTAAGACTCAAGGAGACTAAGATGGTGATGTTGAAAGAATGTAATGAGAGTGGATTGTCTGGATTCACCGTTGATGGGTTATCGGTCACTGATACGCAAACGTTCTTTACTCAAGCTGCACCAGATATTCGGGAAGCAGTGCTCAATAACGGAGCGTTGCTACTACGCGGCGTTGTGCAAAGTGCAGAACCCGCTGTGTTTGAAGTGATAATGAATGCGCTAGGTTTTCGCACCAGAGATTACATTGGTGGTTCATCTCCCCGTTCAACCATAAAAGGTAAAGTGATGGAGGCAACCCGAACGCCTCCGGCATGGTCAATCATCCTCCATCAGGAAATGGCCTATGTAAAACACCCACCGGAAATCATTGCCTTCTCTTGCGTCAAACCCGCCGCAGAGGGCGGAGAATCTACCATTGGCGATATGCGCCGAATAACAAAACTGGTCGAGCCTTCAACATTACAACTTCTGACAGAACGCGGCCTCAGACTGCGTAGAACACTGCCGGATGAAAACCGAGTTCATCTGAAACCCGGAATAAAAAAAAGCTGGCAGGAAGCGCTTTCTGCAAAAACAAAAGAAGAGGCAGAGTTTGCCTGCCGCTCCAGGGGTTGGGAATTTGAATGGTGGAATGATGATTTAATCCTTTGGCAGGACTGTATTTCACCGGTGCGTCAGCATCCTCGTAAAAATGAATTGATCTGGTGCAATCAGGCACATTTCTGGGGTGCTGCTGCGATGATTGAATGGGCACGGGTGGATTCCAGAAACGAAGACGAAGAGGAGTTAAAAGATGCTGCTCAGAATTGTCCTGAACTTCTCGAATCCATGTGTTTCGGCGATGGAGAACCGCTACCGGAAGAACTGACACTTAACTTATTTCATCTGGTCAAGGGGTTAGAACAGGACGTAAATCTCAACACCGGCGATATTTTGCTGCTCGATAACCTGCAGTTTGCTCATGGCAGGCATGCATTTTCAGGAAACAGAGAGATTAACGTCATTATTGCCGACTGGACTGAACATTAATTCAAACAAACAGAAGGAAAATGGTCATGAATATTACACAGCGTAATAGCACATCCACAGGCGATACCTTCATTCTCAGCCCAGGCCGTAACGTCAGTCTGAAAGACTTTATTGAATTCTCTCAGTTCAGTAAAAAAATAGTTGCTTCAGAAGAAACCAGAGAAAGAATTGCCGCATCAAGACGAGCCCTTGAAAAATTAGTGAAAGAAGGCTCGGTTATATATGGTGTCAACACTGGGATGGGTGGGTTTGTCGATCATCTCGTTCCGCTCGAAAGGGCTGAAGAATTACAAAAAAACCTTATCCGTGGTGTTGCGACAAATGTTGGTGAAAGATTTTCAGATATAATTTGCCGGGCAACTATGTTCGCCCGAATTATCTCTCTTTCTCGCGGCAACTCAGCATTATCTCTGGAAAATTTCGATCGATTTATCGCAATCTACAACGCTGGTCTGATTCCTGAGATACCACGTAAAGGGTCATTGGGCACCAGCGGAGATCTGGGGCCACTGGCAGCCATGGCCCGTATGCTCACTGGTGAGGGCAATGCCTGGTTCAATGGTGAACGCTTGGCTGCAGAAGATATTCTGCACCAGCTGGGGCTCGCACCGCTTGAGCTAAGTTATAAGGAAGGGCTGGCACTCATCAACGGCACCTCCTGCATGGTTGCGCTTGCCGCCCTGAATGTCATCGAAACCAGGTCACTTCTTGAACAATATGCATCAATCTCCGCCTTTGCCTCAGAAACGCTTCTTGCCAGGATTCGGCCATTTCATCCCGACGTTCATCAACTAAAACCGCATACAGGCCAGCAAAAAATTGCAGAGATGATATGGAATAACCTCCAGGGAACAAGGCTGGCGGTTGATGATATACAGCTTTCATCAGAACTCGGAAGCAGGCTTACGAATAGCATCAAACAAGAAGATATGCCGATTGAAGATGCCTATTCAATTCGCTGCACACCACAGATACTTGGCCCGGTTTTGGAGACAATAGAATTTGTGGAACGAATAGTGAGTAATGAATTAAATTCGTCAAATGATAACCCCCTTATCACACCCGAAAACGGTCAGGTTTTCCATAACGGTCATTTTCACGGACAGTATATATCCGCCGCGATGGACTATTTGACGATAGCAATCATTACCATGTGTAACTTATCTGACCGGCGAATAGACAGATTGCTGACCAGTGCGAACAGCAACGGGCTACCCTCTTTTCTATGTGCAGAAAATGGTGGGCTGCGGTTTGGTTTAATGGGGGGACAGTTTATGTCATCTTCTATCACAGCGGAAAATCGTTCTCTGGCTACACCGGTATCAATACAAACACTAACAACAACAGGTGATTTTCAGGACGTAGTCTCTTTCGGTCTGGTTGCTGCTCGCAGGACGGCGGAGGTGCTCCAGAATACCCGCTATGTTATTGCTTTTGAGATGATCTGCGCCGCTCAGGCAGCTGATATCAGGGATGCTACAAAATTAGGAAATTCAGGTCGCCTGTGGTATGCAAAAGTGAGGGAGTCAGTCCCTTATCTGGACCATGACGAGTCAATAACACCTTATCTGGAAGAACTCGTATCCCGGATACTTGGAGGCCACTCATGATATTCTCTAAAAAAATCCGGGAATGTGTTGAGGGAGCAAATAATAATGCTTCCATCCGCCTGCACGCCAATGAAAATCCGTTGGGTTCACCAGACATAATACAAACGGGACAATATGTTCTGTCTTTGCTGAGCCTGTATCCCGATCCCACCTACAATGCACTGAGAGCGGCAATTGGAGAACGCTGGAATATTAATCCGGAACAGATCATCACGGGTAATGGCTCTGACGAACTGATTGATATCACACTGCGTAGTCTGCTGAAACCGGGTGCACGGCTTACCGCTCCTCGTCACAGTTTTATGATGTACAAAAAGAGAACTGATATTCTCGGAGCCTTATACAGTGAGATCCCAGTGAATAGTGGGCGCATCCTCCCTGAGGATTTAAAAGAGGCGGTCAGTCATAAACCTGACATTCTGGTCCTAGTTAATCCTTCTAATCCTTTGGGTCACTATATTGCACCTTCAGAAATGATGTCTTTAGTTGAAACCATACCGCCAGAAACGACCATTATCATTGATGAGGCCTACGCAGAATTTACACCTGATATCGAAAATACGGCAGGTATTCAAATAGTTCATAAACGCGTTAACTCAATATGCTTACGAACATTTTCAAAAGCGTATGGACTTGCCGGATTGCGTCTTGGCTGGGCTTACGTCAGCACAGATCTGTATCCACAACTGGAAGCTCGCCGGGCGCCTTACAATGTCAGTGCTTTATCTGCTCTTGCTGGTGAACATGCACTACAGGATCGTGAGCATCTTTTCAAAACAACAGAATATTGTCTTAGCTGGGGAAGAAAACTGGTAGATTTATTTGAAGATTACGGAGTCAAAGCCAATGCCCAATATGTCAATTTCGTCTTTGTTGAATTTGACAGTGAAGAACGCAGCCGGGAGATCCAGAACAGTCTTAACAGTGAAGGTTTCCTTATAGCCAGGCTGACCGATTATTCTTTGGATCATTGCCTGAGAATTTCATTCGGACCCCGGGAACAAATGGAAAAGTTATTCTCTGTTTTAGAGAAAGAACTAAAAGCATAGATTCTGCCAAGGTTATTTACATTCATCCAAATAAATAATTAAAAGTATCTATTCAATTGAGGTTTAAGAATATGAATAAAGTACCTGGGCTATACCATACAGCCCCCTATCTAAGTCAAACCCAAACGCGACTCCTTCATG
>NZ_NHZE01000143.1:0-468 GCF_002207995.1 Pantoea sp. VS1 | reverse complement strand
GTCTGAAATGGCATGCTTGCGGCAGAGTTCCCGGGCTGAAACCCCGGCTTCTGCCTCGCGGAGAATACTGATGATCTGTTCGTCGGAAAATCGCTTCTTCATGGGGATGTCCTCATGTGGTTGATGAAGACATTACTAACATCGCGGTGTATTAATCAACGGGGAGCAGGTTACGGGGGCGTTACTTCAGGGACAAAAAACCGGGGCTTCCTTTCTTACTCATGGATGAATTCTGGCTATATAACCAGTAAGGAGAGCAGCTCACTGACCGATACCCTGAAACGTCCGGAACATCCGTGGTATCTCAGAGCACCCGAGCAACGGGAATATCGCTCCAGCGCGTTGTCTAGGCAGGAGATAACATCTCCCGCTTCATTTTCCATTCTGTATTCACGCCCTGACCCGCAAACCACAGGCTGCCGAGCCCGGACTGGTTGATGCCGTCCAGTACTTTCATCAGCTGCGCGC
>NZ_NHZE01000142.1:0-866 GCF_002207995.1 Pantoea sp. VS1 | reverse complement strand
CTGAAATGGCATGCTTGCGGCAGAGTTCCCGGGCTGAAACCCCGGCTTCTGCCTCGCGGAGAATACTGATGATCTGTTCGTCGGAAAATCGCTTCTTCATGGGGATGTCCTCATGTGGCTTATGAAGACATTACTAACATCACGGTGTATTAATCAACGGGGAGCAGGTCATCCACGCCGGGTACGTCCTTAAGCACGAAATCCGGGAATACATCATCCTCGCCGTCGTAGCGCAGCGGCTTAATGAAGGCACGTTTTTCCTGCCACAGCCGGTCTTCGACCATTCCCTCATAGCGGGAGTCCAGCGGAATATAGCGCGGACTGACGGTCATCAGCGCCACGTCGATAACCCTGCAGCTGCTTCGCGGCACGTTACGGCCATCTTTACGTATAAAGGCGGTCTCCGGCGGCTCGGTTTGACAGATGAGCATCGTCCGGGCGCCGCGCCGCCAGTCTCCGAGCTCCCGCGAAAAGCTCCGTGCGAGCCGGTCCCTGACGTCGTCAGGCAACTCCAGCGAGGGAAAGCCGGCAAACAGCCCCAGCGGCAGCGTATGCTGCAGCCGTTCTTCGGCGGCATCGCTCCAGGCAGCCAGCTGCGAAAAAAAAATCAGGCGGCGGGAGGCGCTGCCGGCGTCCTTTGCGGTCTGCCGGTTCTGCGCAGCCTGCGGCGAATCCTTCATGGCCATCAGCATCAGCGACTGCCGGAGCGGAACCCGGCCGATGCGGATGCGCCCTGCCGTCTCATTCAGGCGCCAGCTCACCCAGCCCGGCGAGCGTTTCTTTTTATCGAATGCAGGATGCCAGACGTTGATGCCGGACTGCTCCCAGAGCAGGTGGAGCAGCCCCAGCAGGCGCATCGAGGGCTG
>NZ_NHZE01000141.1:0-1123 GCF_002207995.1 Pantoea sp. VS1 | reverse complement strand
AACAACCTGTTTGACTGCTTCAATTTTAAACTCTTCGGGATAACGCTTACCGCTCATGGGCACCTCTCTTTAAGCCATTTTAAATGACTCCGAGGTGTCTGTTAAACCCGTGGCGATTCATAGTGTTTATCTTTGGGTCTTTAAAAGGAGTACAACTGCGAGCCGTTTTACTGCTCATTATGTTCAAACTGATGATGCATTAAATGAGCAGTTAAAACTAATTGCGCATAGTGAGTTTCTGCGAATAACAGAATTCCATGCTTATAGTTACCTGGCTGAAACTAATGATAATAGTTGCCTTTCTACAGTTATTGCTGGTAGTGATTTCGCCAATCTTAAAACTATTGTTGATAGACCAGAGCCAGATTATAGGCTGCTAAATATCAAGGATTTAAAGAATGTCAGTGGCTATGTAGTAAAATTTATCAATAATGGGAAAACTGTTTATGCCATTAAACGAAGTGCTAAAAATTGGAAGGCATCCTTTTTAAAGACTCATGTGAATATTGTCTTCAGAAATGGAGAGCTTTCAGCGGCAGAGGATGAAGCGTTTGTAATTGAGAAGAATTTTGATTTTTATGCGATTGATTCGGCAATTTTCATTGCAAATAAAAGAGCTTTTGAATCGGTTATGGAGCATAGAGCTTCTTATGCACATGCTTTCACAAACCTTCAGTCAACAGCTTCTTTTTCTGAACTTTTTACGGACATGACTACATTAATAAACTATGTTGGGAATAACTCAATTCAACTTCGTAGGATGGCCAGAGTTGAGGAGCGAGCATTATATCAATCCCCGCAGTTCTTATCGGCGGTACAAAAAGTAAATAACCGTCGCGCTTGGGGGCTTAATTTTGACGCTCAAACAGGCAAGATTATTCCTTGTGATCAGACGGTAAAAGCAATAATACAAATTTTATTAGATCACCGTTTGTTGAGTGAGGTTACCGATTTGATATATGATGTTCCGGACGCAACTCCAGTTTAAATTTTTGTATAAGTTGATTTCAAATTTTATGGCTTATCAAGGGTTGCGATTGAGTTATCCATATCGATAAAAAATTGTGCTTAAAATTTAAATTTTATTGTTTTATCATTTTAGTGAAAGTGGTGATTATTAGAT
>NZ_NHZE01000140.1:0-261 GCF_002207995.1 Pantoea sp. VS1 | reverse complement strand
AGGTACGACCGGGCACATGGGTAACAGATCAGACCGGGCACACAGGTAACACTTTTTGTGGTCAGTCGATTCGGATAATACGCTTTTCTGCCCGGTCATAATACGCAAGGATGAGCCTGTCGAAGAGGATGACGTCAATGCCGTCGTCCACTTCCAGGAACCGCACATATTCCCCCCGTAACGCCGCGCTCAGGAAGGTTCGCCCGTTCAGCCTCAGGTCGCCTTTTTCACCGACTTTGTACAGCTTCGCCCCCTCCGGAT
>NZ_NHZE01000139.1:0-384 GCF_002207995.1 Pantoea sp. VS1 | reverse complement strand
CGCAGCCGCCCGTGCCAGACGGGTGATAGCGTCAGCATCAGGAACTCCTCAGAAGTTAGGTTTAAAGCCGGTGGCCACGTTAAGAAAGCGCTTCGCCAGGTCATCCTGCGTCATAAAACCGTAGGCGAGCGGGCGGAAGCTTTTTGACTTCGGGTCGACCAGGAACAGCGCCGGGAAGTGGGTAATGCCCATGCGCGCGCTTTGTCCCGCGTCCTGACGGCTGTCAGGCACCTGCGGCGACACCGTGCCGTCCACGCTCACCGGTATCAGCGAGACGTGACGCAGGCGGGCAAAGTCCGCCACCACGCCCGCCATCTGCGCGTCTATCGGGTCCCCGCCCCGGTAGAAGTAGAACAGGCCATACTGCCCGGCGAGTTCGCTGAT
>NZ_NHZE01000014.1:0-40482 GCF_002207995.1 Pantoea sp. VS1 | reverse complement strand
TGCGTATTATGACCGGGCAGAAAAGCGTATTATCCGGATCGACTGACCACAAAAAGTGTTACCTGTGTGCCCGGTCTGATCTGTTACCCATGTGCCCGGTCGTACCTCAATGCGCACCCTGTAAAACTCATTACACCGTAGGGTCGCCATTGATGGCGACCTGGCCAATGGTAGCCGATGCGCATTAATGCGCACCCAGTAAAAATCCGCACTGCACCACAGGGTCGCCATTGATGGCGACCTTCTGACCTTTACCGCGACTGTCAGCCGCGATAGACGCAGCCTGCGGTGCAGGTCTCTTTGATCATCACTGCACTCAGCTCAGGCAGAATCGGCTTCATCTCATCCCAGATCCATTTCGCCAGCACTTCGCTGGTCGGGTTCTCCAGACCGGGAATATCGTTGAGATAATGGTGATCGAGGCGATCGTAGATCGGCCTGAACGCCGCCTTCAGTTCGGCAAAATCCATTACCCAACCGGTATGCGCATCCACTTCACCGGTAATTTCCAGTCGCACCAGAAATGAATGGCCGTGCAGACGACCGCATTTATGCCCTTCCGGCACGTGAGGTAAGCGGTGGGCCGCTTCAAACTGGAACTCTTTAAACAGCGTGGTAGACATAATGGCTCTCAGACGTAAAAACCGCTGAAGTCTACCTGAAAAGCAGATTTTTCGCACCCGCCAGCGCTGAAAAGGGCATTTCTGCCGATCTGCCGGTTACGCCGTAAATTAACTGATTGAATTATGACAACTTTATTTACCACTTTTACTGGTTAGGTTGACCCAAAAAACCACTTAGTCATTTTGGTTATTTATTATGTCGAAGCCTTATTTAATCGTTAATATACAGGTCGGTAACCTACCCACTCTTCCGCCGCTTCCCGGTACGGATTTCTGACACTGGAATTTTTAACGCGATGACGACTCAGGCACCCCCAGCGATGCTTCCGCTATCCCCGGAGCAAATTGCGCGCTTACAGGCCGCGACCACCGATTTCAATCCAACGCAGCTGGCATGGCTCTCTGGCTACTTCTGGGGCATGGTTAATCAGGCACCGGGCACCGTTGCCGCGCCTGCGCCAGCCGCCGCTGAGGTGCCGGGCATTACGCTGATCTCCGCCTCACAAACCGGCAATGCGCGCCGGCTGGCCGAGCAGCTGCGTGACGATTTGCTGGCGGCGAAACTGAGCGTCAACCTGGTGAATGCCGGCGACTACAAATTCAAACAGATCGGTCAGGAAAAACTGCTGGTCATCGTGACCTCAACGCAGGGCGAGGGCGAACCGCCGGAAGAGGCGGTAGCGCTGCATAAATTCCTGCTGTCGAAGAAAGCGCCGAAGCTGAGCGATACCGCCTTTGCCGTGTTCGGTCTTGGCGATACCTCCTATGAATTTTTCAGTCAGGCCGGTAAAGACTTCGACCAGCGTCTGGCCGAACTGGGCGGCGAACGCCTGCTGGATCGCGTGGATGCCGATGTTGAATACAGCGAGCTGGCCAGCGCCTGGCGTCTGCAGCTCACCGATATTCTCAAAGCGCGCGTGCCGGCGGAACCGGCAGCGCAGCTGGCAGCCAGCGCGGCTGGCAGCGTCAACCTGGTGGACAGCAGTCCTTACACCAAAGAAGCGCCGCTCACCGCCAGCTTTGCCCTAAACCAGAAAATTACCGGTCGCAACTCAGATAAAGACGTGCGCCATATCGAAATCGATCTGGGGGATTCCGGTCTGCGTTACCAGCCAGGCGATGCGCTCGGCGTATGGTATGAAAACGATGCGGAACTGGTGCAGGAGCTGCTGCAGCTGGTATGGCTGAAAGGCGATGAGCAGGTCGAGGTGCGCGGAGAAACTCTGCCGCTGGCCGAGGCGCTGCAGAAACATTTTGAGCTGACGGTTAACACGCCGCAGATTGTCGAGCAGTATGCGGCCCTGTCGCGCAACGAGGCGCTGCTGGCGCTGGCGGGCGACAAGCCGAAGCTGCAAAGCTTCGCGCAGAGTTTCCCGATTGTCGACATGGTGCGCCAGGCACCCACTGAACTGAACGCCGGCCAGCTGACTGGCCTGCTGCGTCCGCTGACGCCGCGGCTTTACTCCATCGCCTCGTCGCAGGCGGAGAACGAAACCGAAGTGCATATCACCGTCGGCGCGGTGCGTTATGAAATTGACGGCCGTCAGCGCGGCGGCGGCGCTTCCACCTGGCTGGCCGATCGGCTGGAAGAAGATGGCGAAATCCGCGTGTTCATCGAGCATAACGATAATTTCCGCCTGCCGGCCAATCCGGATGCGCCAGTGATCATGATCGGCCCGGGCACCGGCATTGCCCCGTTCCGCGCCTTCATGCAGCAGCGTGAAAACGACGGTGCCAGCGGCAAAAACTGGCTGTTCTTTGGTAATCCGCACTTCACCGAAGATTTCCTCTATCAGGTAGAGTGGCAGAAATACGTTAAAGACGGTCTGCTGACCCATATCGATCTGGCGTGGTCACGCGATCAGGCCGAAAAGATTTACGTACAGGATAAAATCCGCGCCAGAGGGGCGGAAGTATGGCGCTGGATTGAAGAGGGCGCGCACCTGTACGTCTGCGGCGACGCCAATCGCATGGCGAAAGACGTTGAACAGGCATTACTGGATGTGGTGGTCGAACACGGCGGCATGGATCGTGAAACCGCTGACGAATTTTTAAGTGAGCTGCGCATTGAGCGCCGTTATCAGCGAGACGTTTACTAATGAGCGAAAAACATCCTGGACCGCTGGTGGTTGAAGGCAAACTTTCTGACGCCGAGCGTCTGAAAAAGCAGAGCAACTACCTGCGCGGCACCATTTTAGAAGATCTCGACAATGGCCTGACCGGCGGCTTTACCGGCGATAACTTCCTGCTGATCCGTTTTCACGGCATGTACCAGCAGGATGACCGCGACATCCGCGCCGAGCGCGCCGCGCAGAAGCTGGAACCGCGTCATGCCATGATGCTGCGCTGCCGTCTGCCGGGCGGCATCATCACGCCAACGCAGTGGCTGGCGATTGATAAATTTGCCACCGACAAAACGCTGTACGGCAGCATTCGCCTGACTAACCGTCAGACGTTCCAGTTTCACGGCATTCTGAAGAAGAACGTCAAGCCAACTCACCAGATGCTGCATGAAGTCGGACTGGACGCGCTGGCTACCGCCAACGACGTCAACCGTAACGTGCTGTGTACCTCGAACCCAGTGGAGTCAGAGCTGCATCAGGAAGCGTACGAGTGGGCGAAAAAGCTTTCCGAGCATCTGCTGCCGCAGACGCGCGCCTACGCCGAGATCTGGTGGGATCAGGAGAAGGTCGCCACCACCGATCAGGAGCCGATCCTCGGTGAGACCTATCTGCCACGTAAGTTTAAAACCACCGTGGTGGTGCCGCCGCATAACGATGTCGATCTGCATGCGAACGATCTGAACTTCATCGCCATTGCGGAGAACGGCAAGCTGATTGGCTTTAACCTGCTGGTCGGTGGCGGTTTGTCGATTGAGCACGGCAACAAAGCCACTTACGCGCGCACCGCCAGCGAGTTTGGTTACCTGCCGGTGGAGAAGATCCTTGATGTGGCTGCGGCGGTGGTCACCACGCAGCGCGACTGGGGTAACCGCACCGATCGTAAAAATGCCAAAACCAAATACACGCTGGAGCGCGTCGGCGTCGAGACCTTTAAAGCCGAAGTCGAGAAGCGTGCCGGCCTGACCTTCGAGCCGATTCGCCCGTACGAATTTACCACCCGTGGCGATCGCATCGGCTGGGTGAAGGGCATCGACAAGAAATGGCACCTGACGCTGTTTATCGAAAACGGTCGCCTGCTGGATTATCCGGGCCGTCCGCTGAAGCGCGGTATCGCGGAGATTGCCAAAGTGCATCAGGGCGATTTCCGCCTGACCGCCAATCAGAACCTGATTGTGGCCGGCGTACCGGAGGCGCAGAAAGCGCAGATCGAAGCCATTGCGCGTGAGCACGGCCTGATGGAAGCGGTCACGCCGCAGCGTGAAAACTCCATGGCCTGCGTGGCCTTCCCGACCTGTCCGCTGGCGATGGCTGAAGCCGAACGCTTCCTGCCGTCCTTTGTCAGCAAAGTGGAGGAGATCATGCACCGCCACGGCGTCGGCGAAGAGCACATAGTGTTACGCGTTACCGGTTGTCCGAACGGTTGCGGGCGTGCCATGCTGGCCGAACTGGGCCTGGTGGGCAAAGCGCCGGGCCGTTACAACCTGCATATTGGTGGTAATCGCATCGGCACGCGCATCCCGCGCATGTACCGCGAAAACATCACGGAAAACGAAATCCTCGCCAGCATCGATGAGCTGGTGGCGCGCTGGGCCAGCGAGCGCACGGCGGATGAAGGGTTTGGTGACTTCGTGATTCGCGCGGGCATTGTGCAGCCGGTGGTCGATCCCGCCCGTGATTTCTGGGACCCGGAGGCAGTATGACACTACCCGATCTCGCCAGCCTGAACAGCGGCAGCAAAGTCGATCGCATCATGGCGCTGGCGGAAAGCAACGTCCATCTGGAAAAGCTTTCTGCCGAACAGCGCGTCAGCTGGGCGCTGGAGCAGCTGCCGGGCGCCTTTGTGCTGTCGTCGAGTTTTGGTATTCAGGCGGCGGTGTTGTTGCACATGGTCACGCAGCAGCGCCCGGATATTCCGGTGATCCTCACCGATACCGGTTATCTGTTCCCTGAGACCTACCGCTTCATTGATGAACTGACGCAGCAGCTGAACCTGAATCTGCAGATCTTCCGCGCCGAAACCTCACCGGCGTGGCAGGAAGCGCGCTACGGCAAGCTGTGGGAGCAGGGCGTTGAAGGGATCGAGCAGTACAACCAGCTTAACAAAGTCGAACCGATGAACCGCGCGCTGCAAACGCTGGGTGCGCAGACCTGGTTTGCCGGCCTGCGCCGCGATCAGTCTGGCAGCCGTGCCAGCCTGCCGGTACTGGCCGTGCAGCGTGGCGTGTTCAAAATCCTGCCGATCATCGACTGGGATAATCGCCAGGTGCACCAGTATCTGAAGCAGCATGGGCTGAAGTACCATCCGCTGTGGGACGAAGGTTATCTGTCCGTGGGCGACACGCACACCACACGCAAGTGGGAGCCGGGGATGGCCGAGGAAGAGACGCGCTTTTTCGGCCTCAAACGCGAATGCGGGTTACACGAAGGCTGACGGGCGCAATTGCTGCGAGTGCGCAGCGGTGCGCACCCGCAAAACCGGCAAGATCTTACAACGTCGGATTAGCCAGCTCCGTCAGCAGCGGCTGCAAAATGCGTACGCTGTCGCGCGTGCGCTGATGGATGCGCCCCGGCAGCCAGTGGTCGATGTAAGTCAGATTATCGCGCCCGGTCTGGTGGCGCACCGTACCCTCCGGAAAGTGAGGTGACCGAGCGCGCTGCTGCTCACCGGCTTTATTGCCCAGCGCCCAGTTGGCTGCGGTAACGTCCAGCAGCGGAATCCCGGCTTTATCAAACGGATTAACGCCCGGGTAATCGCGTGCGGTCAGCGCGTGGCTGGCGGCCGTGATGCCGTAACGGTGCGCAATCTGCAGGGCGCGCGCGCTGGTCTGCTTGCGTACCGCCGCTGGCGTATTCATGCCGTTATTAAAGTAGAGGCGATCGCCAACGATCAGGCTATTCAGATCGATCACCAGCAGCGTATCTTTCTTCTCCTGCACGCTCATGCGCGCCAGATAATCATCCATACCGTGTAAACCGGCTTCGCCTGCGCTCAGTGCCACAAAGCGCACGCCATAGTGCAGCGGCGTTTGACTCAGCGCCTGCGCCAGCTCCAGCATCACGCCCAGCCCGGAAGCGTTATCGTCCACGCCCTGCAATCGCAGGCCGCCGAGATTATTATCTGCCTCGTGCTGGCTGAGCGGCGTCCAGGTATCCAGATGGGTGACGATCAGAATCTCCTGCGGCACGCTGCCGGCGCGTGCGGCGATCACCGAGGTCGCCGTCACTTTATGGCGGCGCGTGATGCCCTGTTTCTCCAGCCAGTTATAGCTGGTGTTAAACTGCCGGGTATTGCTCTGATAACCAAGCTGGGTGAACTGCTGCTGCAGATAATCTGCCGTCATCAGCTCGGCGGGGCTGCCGCTCATGCGGCCGGGGAAATAAGTGGCGATGTGACGCAACTGCTGTTCGGCAAAGTGGCCAGGGGCGATCGCTGCAGCCTGCGCCAAAAGAGGCAAACCGCCGGCAATCAGTGCTGCCAGCACGCTGCGGCGGAGAGTGGCAAACATAGTGGTTGTCCTTTTCTGACATCCCGTCAGGGTAAAAAAATTCTGAGTTAGTATGAAACTGTGACGCCGCCTGCACAATTTGTATCGCTCCGAAACACCAGCAATATCATTTGTTAAGCACAAATTGTTATCAGCAATCCCGGTGCGTTATTCCATTTGGTAACTACTCATGCTAATTCGTAATTTCATCTGCCAGAAGGCGGGGACGTATAGTCGCGTTAACTTATTGTAAAACTAACAAGGTTAACGTGGATTACTTGCCTCTCTTTGCCGATCTCAAAAACCGTCCGGTGCTGGTGGTCGGCGGTGGCGAAATCGCTGCGCGTAAAATTGAGCTGCTGCGGCGTGCCGGTGCGCACGTGCAAGTGGCCGCGCGCGAGCTCGGCCATGAACTGCAGGCGCTGCGCGACATTAACGCCATCGAGTGGATTGCTCAGCACTTCGACGCGGCGCAGCTGGACGATGTTTTCCTCGTGATTGCCGCCACCGACGATAACGCCCTCAACGCGCAGGTATTTGATGCCGCCAATGCGCGCCACAAGCTGGTGAATGTGGTCGACGACCAGCCGAAATGCAGCTTTATCTTCCCGTCGATTGTTGACCGCTCACCGCTGGTGGTGGCGATCTCCTCCAGCGGCACCGCGCCGGTGCTGGCGCGTTTGCTGCGTGAAAAAATCGAAGCGCTGCTGCCCGCCAATCTCGGGCAGATGGCCGAAGTGGCCGGTCAGTGGCGCGACAAAGTCAAACAGCGCTACCACAAAATGTCTGACCGTCGTCGCTTCTGGGAGCGGGCTTTTAATGGCCTGTTTGCCAGCCAGATGGCGGCGGGTAACGTCAACGAGGCGCGCCGCACGCTCGATCGCGAACTGGAAAACACCTCTGATAATCAGGGTGAAATCACGCTGGTCGGTGCCGGCCCGGGCGACAGCGGTCTGCTGACGCTGCGCGGGCTGCAGGTGATGCAGCTGGCCGATGTGGTGCTGTATGACCATCTGGTCAGCGACGAAGTGCTGGAGCTGGTAAGACGCGATGCCGATCGTATCTGCGTCGGCAAACGCGCCGGCGCCCATTCGGTGCCGCAGGAAGAGACCAATCAGCTGCTGGTGACGCTGGCGCAGCAGGGCAAGCGCGTGGTGCGCCTGAAAGGCGGCGATCCGTTTATTTTTGGCCGCGGCGGCGAAGAGCTGCAGGCGGCGCAGGCGGCGGGCATTCCGTTCCAGGTGGTGCCGGGCATCACCGCGGCCGCGGGTGCTACCGCGTATGCCGGTATTCCGTTAACCCACCGCGATTATGCCCAGAGCGTGCTGTTTATTACCGGTCACTGCCGCGCCGACGGCGACGGTATCGACTGGCCGTCGCTGGCGCGCGCGCGGCAGACGCTGGCAATTTACATGGGCACGGTGAAAGCGGCGGAAATTGCCGCCGGGCTGATCGAACACGGCCGCGCGCCATCAACGCCAGTGGCGGTGATTGGTCGCGGCACGCGCCAGGATCAACAGGTGCTGACCGGCACCTTAGCACAACTCGAGGCGCTGGCAGCTGCCGCGCCGACGCCAGCGCTATTAGTGATTGGCGAAGTGGTGAATCTGCACGGGCAACTTGCCTGGTTCCAACATTCGGCACAGCAGGGGGCTCGCGAGTCCGCCGTTGTCAATTTGGCTTGAGGAAAAATTATGGACCAAAATCGTCTCACTCATCTGCGCCAGCTGGAGGCAGAGAGTATCCATATCATCCGCGAGGTGGCGGCCGAGTTCAGCAATCCGGTGATGATGTACTCCATCGGTAAAGACTCCTCGGTGATGCTGCATCTGGCGCGCAAAGCCTTCTATCCGGGCACGCTGCCGTTTCCGCTGCTGCACGTTGATACCGGCTGGAAATTCCGTGAAATGTACGAGTTCCGCGATCGCACCGTGAAAGCGATGGGCGCAGAGCTGCTGGTGCACCGTAACCCGGAAGGCGTGGCGATGGGTATTAACCCGTTCGTGCACGGCAGCGCCAAACACACCGACATCATGAAAACCGAGGGCCTGAAGCAGGCGCTGAACAAATACGGTTTTGATGCGGCATTCGGTGGCGCACGCCGTGACGAAGAGAAGTCGCGCGCCAAAGAGCGTATCTATTCGTTCCGCGATCGTTTCCACCGCTGGGATCCGAAAAACCAGCGTCCGGAGCTGTGGCACAACTACAATGGTCAGATCAACAAAGGCGAAAGCATTCGCGTGTTCCCGCTCTCCAACTGGACCGAGCTGGATATCTGGCAGTACATCTTCCTGGAAAACATCGAAATCGTGCCGCTGTACCTGGCAGCACCGCGCCCGGTACTGGAGCGCGACGGCATGCTGATGATGATTGATGACGATCGTATCAACCTGCAGCCGGGTGAAGTGATTAAGCAGCGTATGGTGCGTTTCCGTACCCTCGGCTGCTGGCCACTGACCGGCGCGGTGGAATCCGAGGCGCAGACGCTGCCGGAAATCATTGAAGAGATGCTGGTCTCCACCACCAGTGAACGTCAGGGGCGCGTGATTGACCGCGACCAGGCCGGTTCGATGGAACTGAAAAAACGTCAGGGTTATTTCTAAGGAGACGCCGATGAATACCGTTATTGCCCAACAGATTGCCGAGCAGGGCGGCGTTGAAGCCTGGCTGACCGCGCAACAACACAAAAGCCTGCTGCGTTTTCTCACCTGCGGCAGCGTCGACGACGGCAAAAGTACGCTGATTGGCCGTCTGCTGCACGATACGCGCCAGATTTATGAAGATCAGCTGTCATCGCTGCACAATGACAGCAAACGCCACGGCACCCAGGGCGAGAAACTCGATCTGGCGCTGCTGGTTGATGGCCTGCAGGCCGAGCGCGAGCAGGGCATCACTATCGATGTGGCCTATCGCTATTTCTCCACCGAGAAGCGCAAGTTCATCATCGCCGACACGCCGGGGCACGAGCAGTACACCCGCAACATGGCGACCGGTGCCTCAACCTGCGATCTGGCGATCCTGCTGATCGATGCGCGTAAAGGCGTGCTGGATCAGACCCGTCGCCACAGCTTCATCGCCACGCTGCTGGGCATCAAACATCTGGTGGTGGCGATCAACAAGATGGATCTGGTGGCGTACAGCCAGGAGACCTTCGAGCAGATCAAACAGGATTACCTCGATTTTGCCGCGCAGCTGCCGGACGATCTTGATATCCGCTTTGTGCCGATGTCGGCGCTGGAAGGCGATAACGTCGCCACCCCGAGCGTAACCATGCCGTGGTACAGCGGCCCGACGCTGCTCGACGTGCTGGAGACGGTAGAGCTGAAGCGCGTGGTCGACACGCAGCCGATGCGCTTCCCGGTGCAGTATGTTAACCGGCCGAACCTCGACTTCCGTGGCTATGCCGGTACGCTGGCGTCGGGCGTGGTCAGCGTCGGCCAGCGGGTGAAAGTGCTGCCGTCCGGCGTGGAATCCAGCGTTGCGCGTATCGTCACCTTTGACGGCGACCTGCAGCAGGCGGCCGCCGGTGAGGCGATTACCCTGGTGCTGAACGATGAGATCGACATCAGCCGTGGCGATCTGCTGGTGGATGCCGCCGCCGATTTGCAGGCGGTGCAGTCCGCGACCGTCGACGTGGTGTGGATGGCGGAGCAGCCGCTGCAGCCGGGACAAAGCTATGAAGTGAAAATTGCCGGCAAGAAAGCGCGTGGCCGCATCGAAAAGATTCTCCATCAGGTGGAGATCAATACGCTGGAAAAACGCGCGGTCGACAGCCTGCCGCTCAACGGCATCGGTCTGGTAGAAGTGACCTTCGATGAACCGATGGTGCTGGATGCTTACCAGCAGAACCCGGTGACCGGCGGCATGATCTTTATCGATCGCCTGAGCAACGTGACCGTCGGTGCCGGCATGATCCATCAGCCGCTGAGCGCCGCGCGCAGTCAGGCTGGCCAGTACAGTGATTTCGAGCTGGAGCTGAACGCGCTGGTGCGCCGTCACTTCCCGCACTGGAACGCGCGCGACCTGCTGGGCGGTCAGTAATGGCGCAGCACGACGAAAACGTGGTGTGGCATGACCATCCGGTCACGCGCGCTGAACGCGAACAGCAGCACGGCCATCGTGGCGTGGTGCTGTGGTTTACCGGGCTCTCAGGCTCGGGTAAATCCACCGTGGCCGGTGCGCTGGAGCAGGCGCTGCACCGGCTGGGCGTCAGCACCTATCTGCTGGACGGCGACAATGTGCGTCACGGCCTGTGCCGCGATCTCGGTTTCAGCGATGAAGACCGCAAAGAGAATATCCGGCGCGTGGGTGAAGTGGCGAAACTGATGGTGGATGCCGGACTGGTGGTGCTGACGGCGTTCATCTCGCCGCACCGTGCCGAGCGCCAGATGGTGCGCGATCTGCTCGGTGACGGGCAGTTTATCGAGGTGTTCGTCGATACGCCGCTGGCGGTGTGCGAAGCGCGCGATCCGAAAGGCTTGTATAAAAAAGCCCGTGCCGGCGAGCTGCGTAACTTCACCGGTATCGACAGCGTTTACGAGGCGCCAGACGCGCCGGAAATCCAGCTGGATGGTGAACAATTGGTTACAAAACTGACCGGCCAATTGTTAGACCTGCTGCGCCACCACGATATCATCAGATCCTGAACCGACAGCGGCAAATCTCACGGTTTGCCGCGCTTTAGCGTCAACAGGATCTCTATGCAGAACGTTACCCCCATGCTGGCACGCAAAGATGAACGCACCCCGGATGAGCCACGCTCATCGCTGCCGGGCGGCGTGATCGGCTTTCTCTCGTACTGGTGTGCGCTGGGCATCCCGTTTCTGCTGTACGGCTCTAACACGCTGTTTTTCTTTCTTTACACCTGGCCTTTTTTCCTCGCGCTGCTGCCGGTTTCGGTGCTGATTGGCATCGTGCTCAGCCTGATGCTGCGTGGCCGGCTGTGGTGGAGCGGCCTGATCACCGCCCTGGTGGTGGTGTGCCTGTTCTGGCTGCTGTTCTCCTTTCTCTCCGGCTGGTAATCCGGCGCTGATGTGCAAACGCATCGGCAGGTTACAAAACTTTACCTGCCGTCCGGCGCTTTCCCCGTCATTATTTGTCCAGACAAATCTGCTTGCGCGCCATTTTCGCTGCCGCAGTGGAGTCCGGCGTCAAGTTATGGGATGATTGAGCCGTTTTTCAGGGGGCGGGGATGGGAAAACTGACGTTACTGCTGCTCGTGCTGCTGGGATGGTTGCAATACTCTCTGTGGCTGGGCAAGAACGGTATCCATGATTACACGCGCGTCAGCGAAGACGTGGCGTCACAACAGGCGAATAACGCCAAACTCAAAGCGCGTAACGATCAGCTGTTTGCCGAAATTGACGATCTCAATGGCGGTTCAGAGGCGATCGAGGAACGCGCACGCAGCGAGCTGGGCATGATCAGGCCTGGCGAGACTTTCTATCGTCTGGTGCCAGACCAAAACAAACGTAATGCGCAACAAGCGGCGCAGAACCAACAACGATAAACCATGAATCAGCTCTCTTCCTCTGCGGATGTGATTGCCGTGGTGCCGGCTGCCGGTATCGGCAGCCGCATGCAGGCCGCCTGTCCGAAGCAGTATCTCACTATCGGTCCATTAACCCTGCTCGAACACAGCGTGGCGCGCCTGCTGGCGCATCCGGCGGTAAAGCAGGTGGTGGTGCCAGTCAGCCCGGATGACGGCTGGTTCGATAGCCTGCCGCTGGCGCAGGATGCCCGCGTGCTGCGCGTCACCGGCGGCGAAACCCGCGCCGAGTCGGTGCTGGCCGGATTACAGACCATCCGCCACAGTGCCTGGGTGCTGGTGCACGACGCGGCGCGTCCGTGTCTGCATCCCGATGATTTAGCGCGTCTGCTGGCGGTGCGTGAGCACAGCAAAGTCGGCGCGATTCTGGCGGCACCGGTGCGCGACACCATGAAGCGCGCGGAGCCCGGCAAAGGTGCCATTGCGCATACCGTCGAACGCGATGATTTGTGGCATGCGCTGACGCCGCAGTTTTTCCCGCATGCGCTGCTGACCGCCTGCCTGACGCGCGCGCTCAATGAAGGCGCGACCATCACCGATGAAGCCTCGGCGCTGGAGTATTGCGGTTATCATCCTGAGCTGGTCAGCGGACGCAGCGACAATATTAAGGTAACGCGGCCGGAAGATCTGGCGCTGGCGGCCTTCTATCTCACTCAGATTCAGTTAAAGGAGCACGCATGATGCGTATCGGTCACGGTTTTGACGTGCACGCGTTTGGCGGCGAAGGTCCGCTGGTGATTGGCGGGGTGCGTATTCCCTTCGAACAGGGCTTTATTGCGCATTCCGACGGCGATGTGGCGCTGCATGCGCTGACCGACGCGCTGCTGGGCGCGGTGGCGATGGGCGATATCGGTAAACTGTTCCCGGACACCGATCCGGCATTCAAAGGCGCCGACAGCCGCGGTTTGCTGCGCGAAGCCTGGCGTCGCATCCAGCAGAAGGGCTACCGCATCGGCAACGTCGATGTCACCATCATCGCTCAGGCACCGAAAATGCTGCCGCACGTGCCGCAGATGCGCGTCAACATCGCCGAAGATCTCGGTTGCCACATGGATGATGTCAACGTCAAAGCCACCACCACCGAGAAGCTGGGCTTCACCGGTCGCGGTGAAGGCATCGCCTGCGAAGCCGTGGCGCTGCTGGTGAAGGCCGATCGGGCATGAGTGAGCTGCTCTACCTGCACGGCGTGCCCGCTGCCACTGGGGTGATCAAAGCCAGTCCCGAAGATTTCGTGGTGATTGAAGATCTCGGCTATCCCTATGATGGCGAAGGCGAGCAGCTGCTGGTGCGCATCCGTAAAATTGGCTGCAATACGCGTTTTGTCGCTGAGGCAATCGCCAAATTTCTCGGCGTGCATCAGCGCGATCTCAGCTACGCCGGCATGAAAGATCGCCACGCGGTCACCGAGCAGACGCTGTGCTTCCGCGTGCCGGGCACGGCGATGCCCAACCTTGCCGGCTTCCAGCTGGAAGGCGTGGAGATCCTGCAGGTGATTCGCCACAAGCGTAAACTGCGCACCGGCGCGCTGGCGGGCAATGCGTTTCGTCTGGTGGTACGTCAGGTGTCCGATCGCGCGCAGGTGGAATCGCGGCTACAGCGGATTCAGCAGCAGGGCGTGCCCAACTACTTTGGCGAACAGCGCTTTGGCCGCGGCGGCAATAACCTGACGCAGGCGCGCCTGTGGGCAGAGGAGAAATTCCGTCCACGCGACCGCAGTATGAAAGGCATTCTGCTGTCGGCGGCGCGCAGCCAGCTGTTCAATCAGCTGACCAGCGCGCGCCTGCAGCGTGACGGTGCGCTGGATCGCGTGCAGCCCGGCGATGCGCTGCAGCTCAGCGGGCGCGGCAGCTGGTTTGTTGCCCAGGCGGACGAGTTACCTGCGCTGCAGCAGCGTGTGGATAACCACGAGCTGCGCATTACCGGGCCGCTGGCCGGGCGCGGCGAGCTGGGCACTCAGGGCGAAACGCTGGCGTTTGAACAGCAGCAGCTGGCGGGCGCGGCCGATCTGCTGGGTCTGCTGGAGCGTGAACGCGTCGATGCGGCGCGGCGCGCCATGCTGGTGGTGCCGAAAGATCTGCAATGGAACTGGTGGGATGACGTCACGCTCGAGCTGCAGTTCTGGCTGCCGGCCGGCAGTTTTGCCACCAGCGTAGTGCGTGAGCTGCTGAGCAACGGCGCGGCGGCCCCGCTCGGCGACGAATAAGCGAACCCGGCGACGATGAGCAAAAATCTTACCATCAAGGATATTGCCGTACTCGCCGGTGTGTCGATCACCACCGTCTCGCGCGTGCTCAACAAGCATGCGTGGGTGTCGGAAAAAACCCGCACGCGGGTGGAACAGGTGATCGCCGAGCATCAGTTCAGCCCCAACCTGATGGCGCGCGGCATGATATCGCGCCAGAGCTACACCCTCGCGGTGATCGTCTCTGACATCACTAACCCTTACTTCGTCACGCTGGTGGCGCAGATTCAGCAGGCCTGTCTGGCCATCGGTTACAAAATCACCCTGTACGATACCCAGTCGGCCAACCGCAGCCCTCAGCACGACGATGATGAAAGCGCGATTTTTCAGTCGATTATCGATAGCCAGATCGATGGGGTGATCGTGCTCGGCGGCCACAGCGACTATGCGCCGATTCCGGCCGGCTACCTGACGCTGCTGGAATCGCTGATGGACAAAATGGCGGTGGTGGTGGTGGGGCAGCCGCATCCTGCTGGCCGCTGGCCGTGCGTGATGCGCGACCAGCAGCACTGCGTCGGGCTGGCGGTGAATCATTTGCTGGCGCGCGGCCTGCGTGATATCGCGTTTATTGGCGGTTCGCGCAAAGTGTGGGTGACGCGCGAGCGCGTCAGTCATTTCCACGCCACGCTGCAGCAGGCCGGCATTACGCCGTGCGACAGCTGGATCTGCCTGAATAACTTCTATCCTGAACACGGCTATCAGGCGATTGATACGCTGTGGCAGCAGGCAGAGCAACCGCAGGCGCTGGTGGCAATCAACGATCGCGTGGCGATGGGCGCGATCCGCGCGTTACGCGATCGCGGCATTGACGTGCCTGAGCAGGTCGCGGTCATCAGCTGCGAGCGCTTCCCCGGCAGCGAGTATTTTATCCCGCGCCTGACAAGTGTCGATCACCAGAATCCGCAGCTGGGGCAAAACATTATCACCATGATGATGGCGCAGCTGGACGGCAGCTTAAGCCCGCACGCGCGCTGCAGCGCACCGCTAAAGCCGGTATTGATCCCCGGCGAATCCGCCTGATCTTCTCCCCTTAACGTTCCGCCTGCTTTCGTTGCGCTTTGTTAGCGCGATCGCAATTTCACGATCCTCACGTTGACTTAATATGCGCCATTAAATAAGTTGACTCACAACCTGAAAACGTTTTCAGGTTGGCGGGAAAACAGTTTAAGGAGCGGTAATGAAACCCACCATGATGACCTACATCCACCAGCAACCCGAGGTGCTGAGCCATCTGCTGGCGTGCTATCCGCAGGGATTACCGGTGCTGGGCAAGGCAAAAACAGTGCTGATTCTGGCCACCGGCTCCAGCATCAACGCCGCGCTCAGCGCCAAATATTACGTTGAGCAACTGACCGGCGTACGCATCAGCGTGCAGGAGCCGTTTCATTTTCAGCACTACGAGCAGTGGGATCCGGCGACCGATCTGGTGATCGCGATTTCACAGAGCGGCGAGAGCACTTCGACGCTGGCAGCGATTGACGCGCTGAAAAAACAGCACGGCGTGGCAACCTGGGGCATCACCAGCAAAATCACCAGTCCGCTGGCGCAGGCGGTGGATCATGCCGTAGACATCATGAACGGCGAGGAGCGCGTCGGGTATGTCACCAAAGGCTATGTCGCCACGATCCTGACGCTGATGCTGATTGGCGTGCACAGCGCGCGCCACAGCGGTCGCCTCAGCGCAGAGCAGGAGCAGCAGGCGCTGGCGCAACTGCAGCACGGCGTCGACGCGATTCCGGACATCATCGCCCGCACCGAGCGCTTCTGGCAGCGCTGGCAGGACGATCTCACTGCGGCGCCACGCTTTATCTCGATTGGCTTTGGTCCGGCGATTGGCGTGATCAAAGAAATGGAGACCAAATTCAGCGAAACGGTGCGCGTGCCGTCGCAGGGCATTGAACTGGAAGCATTCATGCACGGCCCCTATTTCGAAATCAATCCGCAGCACCGACTGTTCTTTATCGACGTCGAGGCGCCGGTGCGCGAACGCCTGCAGCTGCTGCGCCAGTATGAGCAGCGCGTGACGCCGCACGTCTGGAGTCTGTGTCTCGGGGAAAGTGATGATACGCGCACGCTGGCGCTCGGCGTGGAGGTCAGCGAATGGATGGCGCCGCTGCTGATGGTGATTCCGTTCCAGATCCTCGCGCATCACATCGCTGAAGCCAAAGGCAACAATCTGCCGCAGCGCATATTCACTGATTTTGGCGTGGCGATGAAGAGCAAAACCAAACCGGGTGATTACGACTAACGCCGGGCGCGAGCCATAAGGATAACAACAATGAAACTCGATTACGTGAAGCTGGCGCAGGCCATCAGGGAACAGGTCGGCGGCGACGATAATATCAGCCACATTTCACACTGCGCCACGCGGCTGCGGCTGACGATAAACGATCTGGCCAGTGTCGATATGCCGGCCATCAGTAGCCTGCCGGGCGTCATCCGCGTGGTGAACGCGTCCGGACAGCTGCAGATTGTGGTCGGGCCGCAGGTCGAACAGCTGTTTCAGGCGATGCAGCAGGGCGCAGCGCCGGTGGCCGAGCCGGTGAAGCCCGGCAAAGACGAGCGCGGCGTTGCGGGCAAAATGCTGGCCACGCTCGGCGCTATCTTCACGCCCTACATTGGCGTACTGGCCGGCATCGGGGTGATCAAAGGCATCATGGTGCTGCTGCAGACGCAGCGCTGGGTGGCGGACGATGACCTGCTATTCGCCATGTTCAACGCGCTGGCCAGCGGCGTGTTTGTCTTTCTGCCGCTGTTTATTGCGGTTACCGCGGCGGATCGTTTCGGTGCCAGCCGTTTCACCGCGCTGGCGCTGACGGCAGCGATGGTGTTTCCGCTCACCCAGCCGGATCTGCCGGCGCACTTTGCGCTGTTCGGCCTGAGCATCAGCCTGAAGATTTACGGCGGCGCGGTGATTCCGGCGATTCTGGCGGTGCTGCTGCTGAGCAAGGTTGAGCGCCGGCTGAAACAGTGGATCCCCGAGGTGGCAGCGCTGGTGTTTGTGCCGTGCCTGTCACTGCTGATTTGTGGTTTTGTGGTGTTCACGGTGATTGGCCCGCTGGCGGATTACGTTGGCGTCGGCATCGCCAGTGGCTACAGCTGGCTTTATCAGCTTAGCCCGATGATCTCCGGCGCGCTGCTGGCGGGCATTGGTCAGCTGTTCGTGGTGTTTGGTGTGCACTGGGGCATCATCCCGCTGGCGCTGATCAATATTCAGGTGCAGGGCTACGACACCATCATGGCGATGTTTATGTCGGCGGTGATGGGGCAGTTTGGCGCGGTTACCGGCGCGATCTTCATCGCCCGCAGCCTGCGCGACCGGCAGATTGCAATCTCGGCGTCGCTGTCAGCGTTCTTTGGCATCACCGAACCGGCGCTGTACGGCGTCAATCTCAAGTACCGCATGCTGTTTATCTTCGGCTGCATCGGCGCGGCGCTCGGCGGTGGCATCACCGGGCTGTTGCAGGTGAAAACCTACAGTTTCCTGCCGGTGCTGAACGTGTTTGAACTTGGCCTGTTCGAAGGTCCTGAGTCGAAGATGATCTATGAAGTGGCGGCAATTGCCGTGGCTTTCCTCACCCCATTCATTCTGACGCTGATTTACGGCCGCTGGACGCTGCGCAGCGTGAATAAAACCGGCGCCTGATGCGCTGATTCGTTAACACCAAAACAGGGAAATCGCATGCGGCTGCTTCGCAGGGCCGCGTGCACCTTAAGGAAAGGTCATGAACACATTCACCAGGAGAAAAAAGGCAGCGCTGCTGCCGCTGGCCACCCTGATGCTGGGCGCGGCACCGCCGGCGCTGGCGGAAGGATTTGTTGAAGACAGCACGCTGGAGGGCACCGTCTATTACTGGCAGCGCCACCGTGAGCGTAAAGATCTCGATCCGCACAGCACGCACTATCAGCACTATCAGACCAACCTGCATCACAGCACGCTGACCGGCGCGCTCGATTATCAGTCCGGCTATCTGGCCGATACCGTGGGCATTGATGTGGCGGCCTTCGCCACCTGGGATCTGTTTGAAGGCAGCCCGGCGCATCCCAACGAGATCAGCTTCAGTCACGGGCCTTCGATGTGGGAAGACCGTGGCGTCGGCGAACGTAACGGGCTGGATCTCTACCGTGCCGCGCTGAAACTCAAAGCCGGCGACTACTGGCTGCGGGCCGGTTATATCCAGCCGAGCGGCCAGACGCTGCTTGGCACCCAATGGGGATTTCTGCCCGGCACCTACCAGGGCGTGGAAGTCGGGGCGGTCTATGACTATGGCGCTGCCGGCGCGCTGTCGCTGTCGTGGATGGGCGCCAACAAGTACAAAGCACCGTGGTATCGCAAAATGTACGAGTTTCGCGAAATCGACCGGCAAACACGCATTCCTTATCTGCACTCGCTGGGCGCGAAGTATGACTTCAAAAACGGCAACACGCTGGAGCTGGCGTGGGGGGAATCTCCGCATTATCTCGACAAATATTTCGCCAAAGCGGCACGCCAGACCACGCTGTGGGATAACCCGTTCAGCGTCAGCTGGCAGTTCTACGGCTCGCAGGATCGTACCGGCCGCCATGATGTTTACGATGAGTTTGCCTGGCAGCAGGGCCTGACGCTGGCGTACCAGTGGGATCGCTACCAGTTCCGGCTCGAGGGCAGCTCAGTACACGCACCGGGGAAACAGGGTTACTACACCGTGGCGATGACGCCGATCTATCCCAACTCCGCGGGCCGCATCGATATGTGGTGGGATTCGCGCTCTGACTTCAACGCCGACGGCGAAAAAGCGCTGTTCGCAGGCCTGATGATCGATCTCAGCGACATCGTCTGGCCGGGCGTCAGCATCGGTGGCTCGTTTGCCTGGGGCTGGGACGGTAAACCGGCGCGCGGCGGCGACTGGTCGCAGCAGCAGCGCCTGACGGAAACCGCCATCAATGGCGATCTGGTGTGGCAGGTGCAGTCCGGCTGGGCCAAAGACACGGTATTTAAGCTGCATCTCACCGCCTACAACAACCATAGCGATAACCCCAGCTGGGGCGGCGGCTATGGCAACGTTTTCCAGGATGAAAAGGACGTCAAATTCATGATGATTGCCCCTTTTAGCCTGTTCAATCACTCACGACACTAAGGATGATGACCATGAGGATTCGCTTCTCCGCGCTGACCGCAGCGCTGTTACTGGCCGGGCTGGCGCACGCCGAAACCCACGTTTTAATCAATCAGGTGGGCTACGATGTTGCCGCGCCGAAAAACGCCATCGTGCAGCTGACCGGCGACTCGCGCGCCAAACCGCCGGTGAAATTTACCCTGCTGGATAATGAGACCAATAAAGCGGTGCTGAGCGGCACGCTGCAGCCGCAGGGTGATGTGCCGGGCTGGGGCGATCGCACCTTCTATCGTGCCGATTTCTCCGGCTGGCAAACGCCGGGCCGTTACGTGCTGCAAACCACCAGCAGCGACGGCGATGTGCGCTCCGGGCCGTTCATTATTGGTGCCGATCTGCTCGAGCGCTATACGCTGTCCGATGTAATTGCTTACTTCAAAAGCCAGCGCGTCACCGGCCTGTTCGATAAGGCGGACCGCAAACTGCCGCTGCCACCGGGCACCGGCAGCGGTACGGTTGACGTCCACGGCGGCTGGTATGACGCCACCGGCGATTACGGCGTGCACCTGTCGCACCAGAATCTGACCTCTTATTTCAATCCGCAGCAGGCGCCGCTGGTGGCGTGGAGCTTACTGCGCGGTTATCAAAATCTTGGTGCGCGTGACAACCCGAACTTTGATGAGTATCGCCGGCGCATGCTCGACGAAGGGCTGTACGGTGCCGATTTCCTGGTGCGCATGAAGCGGCCGGGGGAATCCTTCTTCCAGGCGATCTCGTCGCCGGGCAAAGAGAAGCTGGCTCAGGACCGGGTGATCGCCAATCCCAACTGGCGCACGCAGATCAAAGAGAAGGAGTCAGATTCCACCATTGTTGAAGAAGAGGCGGTCGGCCCGCTGGCGTGGCAGGCCAGCTTCCGCTCCGGTGCCGGCATGTCAATTGCCGCGCTGGCGCTGGCCAGCACCATGGAAAATGACGGTAACTTTACGCGGCAGCAGTATCTGCAAACCGCAGAAGATGCCTTTGCCTTCCTGCAGAAAAATAATCTGCGCATGGTGAACGACGGCAAAGAGAACATCGTGGATGATTACACCGCGCTGCTGGCGGCAACCGAACTGTATCGTGCCTCGCAAAAAGCGGTCTATCTGGCTGCGGCGCAGCAGCGCGCGGAGAGCCTGATGGCGCGACTGACGTCGCTGGATAACTGGCATGACTACTGGCGTGCCGACGGCGAAAAACGCCCGTTCTTCCATCCGTCCGATGCCGGTCTGCCGGTGATCGCGCTGCTGGAGTACGCGCGCATCGCACCGCAGGCGCAGCAGGCGAACATCCGCCAGACGGTGAAACGCTCGCTGGGCTTTGAACTGGCGGTGACTAAAGAGAGCAGTAACCCGTTTGGCTATGCGCGCCAGCTGATTCAGCTGAAAGACGGCGTGAAGCGCACCAGCTTCTTCTTCCCGCACGACAGCGAAGCTGCGCCGTGGTGGCAGGGCGAAAACGCGCGTATCGCCTCGCTGGCCGCCGCCGCCCGTCAGGCGATGCCGCTGTTTGCGGACGATAAAGCCTTTACGCAGCAATTGCAGAGCTATGCCTGGGATCAGCTCAACTGGATCCTCGGTCATAATCCGTACGACGTCAGCATGCTGACCGGCAGCGGCTATCGTCACATCAGCTATCTGTTCTTCAATTCGTGGAAATACACCACGCTGCCGGGCGGTATCGTCAACGGCATCACCGGCGCGTCGAATCAGGTGGCGGACGGTATCGCCTTTGATGAAGGTTATGCGGTCACAAGGAAGGATGACGACTGGCGCTGGGCGGAAGGCTGGCTACCGCACTCGGCCTGGTATCTGTATGCGGTGAGCTTACCGGATCGTCATTGAGGTGATAAATCAGCCCGGCTTTTCGCCGGGCTTTTTACTGGGTGCCATTGCGTTTGACTGCTTATTGTTGCGACAACTGCCGACGGTTGCGTGATTTACGCCTACCACTTCCCGCGCCTCACCGCTAGAATGCAAACATCCTTGTGCCGCCAGCGCAGGACCGCTTGCGCCGCTGAAGGTGCAAAACGGGCGCGGCGGTCGGTGGACCGGTTAATGAAAAAGGTCAGAATCAGATGCGGATACGGCTCAGCAACGATGATGGAATTCAGACTCCCGGCATTGGCGTGTTCCCTGGCGTGAAGACATTACGACAGGTTGATCCTGGCGCCGGCGTGGCGCGGAAGAGGGCAGGCGACGGGCTGTACCAGGCTGAGGTGAATCCGGCATGGTAAACCGGCGCATCGAAACGCTTCTGGCCCAACTGCGCACGCAGGGTATTCACGATGAGCATCTGCTGAAAGCCATCGCTGATGTCCCGCGTGAACGCTTTATTGACGAGGCTTTTGAACATAAAGCCTGGGAGAACGTGGCGCTGCCGATTGGCAATGGCCAGACTATTTCTCAGCCTTATATGGTGGCGCGCATGACGGCGCTGCTGGAGCTGAACCCGACCTCGCGCGTGCTGGAAATTGGCACTGGCTCGGGTTATCAGACCGCCATTCTCGCGCATCTGGTTAACCACGTTTACTCGGTTGAACGCATCAAAGGGCTGCAGTGGCAGGCGAAACGCCGCCTGAAGCAGCTCGATCTGCATAACATTTCCACACGCCACGGCGACGGCTGGCAGGGCTGGGCCGCGCGGGGGCCGTTTGATGCCATTATTGTGACTGCCGCACCGCCAGAAATTCCGACTGCGCTGATAGCGCAACTGGGAGAAGGCGGCAAAATGGTGCTGCCGGTGGGTGAGGACCAGCAGGTACTTAAGCGCCTGCGTCGTCAGGGTGGTGAAATTATTGAAGAAACGATTGAGCCGGTGCGTTTTGTGCCGCTGGTTCAGGGCGATCTGGCATAAAGCCATCTTACGTATTTCTTCACAATCGTTACATGGCATGGCGCAGTTGATATTGTTACTATCCTTGTTAATCAATGCGAAAGCGCGTTTTTGACGGCACAGATAGTGAATCATGCGGTCAACGTCGACACACAGTTTTATCCAGGATTGCCATCACGGGGGATCAATGAGCACGGGAAGCACAGTATTTCAATTACGCCGTCTGGCGGCACTTTCACTGGTCGGTTTTTGGCTGGCAGGCTGTAGCTCTGGCGACAACACACAAGCCCCCATCAGCCAGATTGGCAGCAACAGCGGCGACAGCGGGATGGCTGCTGCTCCCACCACAGGCGGCGGCATGATCGCCGCGCAGAACAGCACCGTGCCGGCGATGCCGCGTGGTGGAATGTTAAGCGGTGGTACACCATCAGCCGCGCCTGCGGGTGGAATGGTTAGTGGCAATAATAATGTGACCACCGAAAATGGTCGTATTGTGTACAATCGCAATTATGGGAATATTCCTAAAGGCAGCTACGGCGGTGAAACCTACACCGTTAAGCGAGGCGATACGCTGTTCTATATTGCCTGGATTACCGGCAATGATTTCCGCGATCTGGCACAGCGCAATAATATCGCGGCGCCCTATAGCCTGAGCGCCGGGCAGACGTTACAGGTGGGTAACGGTAACGGTCAGACCATCACCGGTGGTAACGCGATAACCGCAGCGGATGCCACGCAGGGCGGCGTTCCGGTGGCATCGAATCAGACGCAAATTAAATCCACCCCTGTTGCACAGCAACCTGTTATTACGTATTCTGATGATTCGGGTTCGACAGGCGGGAAAATGCTGCCGTCGAAAGGGGCAAATAATGTGGCAACGACCACAGCTCCGGTTACCGCACCGCCCACAGTTAGCAGCACAACTAATAGCACAACACCAGTGGGAAGCTGGCGTTGGCCGACTGATGGGAAGATCATCGATAACTTCTCCGCTGCGGAAGGCGGAAACAAAGGGATCGATATCGCCGGGTCGCGTGGACAACCTGTCGTCGCCACTGCATCAGGAAGAGTGGTATACGCAGGCAACGCGCTCCGCGGGTACGGTAATTTAATCATCATCAAACACAACGATGATTACCTGAGTGCCTACGCCCACAACGATACCATGCTGGTCCGGGAACAACAGGAAGTTAAGGCGGGGCAAAAAATCGCTACCATGGGTAGCACCGGAACCAGTTCAGTAAGATTGCACTTTGAAATTCGTTACAAGGGGAAATCCGTAAACCCGTTGCGTTATTTACCGCAGCGATAATCCGGCAGAACCTTAGGTGTTCTGCCCTTGGATCACGGGTAGGAGCCGCTTATGAGCCAGAATACGCTGAAAGTTAATGAGTTACACGATGATGCGGAATTCGAGGAGAACGGAGCTGAGGTTTTTGATGAGAAGGCTCTCGTTGAGAACGAACCTGGTGATAATGAAGTAGCTGAAGAAGAGTTGCTGTCACAGGGTGCGACGCAACGCGTTCTGGATGCGACGCAGCTTTACCTCGGCGAGATTGGTTATTCACCACTGTTAACGGCGGAAGAAGAGGTGTTCTTCGCCCGTCGCGCATTACGCGGTGACATTCCTTCTCGTCGTCGCATGATCGAAAGTAACTTACGCCTGGTGGTAAAGATTGCCCGTCGTTATAGCAATCGTGGTCTGGCGCTGCTGGATCTGATTGAAGAGGGTAATCTCGGCCTGATTCGCGCCGTAGAGAAGTTTGACCCGGAACGCGGGTTCCGCTTCTCAACTTATGCCACCTGGTGGATTCGTCAGACCATTGAACGGGCTATCATGAACCAAACCCGTACTATTCGTCTGCCGATTCACATTGTTAAAGAACTGAACGTTTACCTGCGTACCGCGCGTGAACTGTCGCACAAGCTGGACCATGAGCCGAGTGCGGAAGAGATCGCCGAGCAGCTGGACAAGCCAGTTGATGACGTAAGCCGTATGTTGCGTCTCAACGAGCGCATTACGTCGGTTGATACGCCGTTAGGTGGTGATTCCGAGAAAGCGCTGCTGGATATCCTGGCCGATGAGAAAGACAACGGTCCGGAAGACACCACGCAGGACGATGATATGAAACAGAGCATCGTTAAGTGGTTGTTTGAACTTAATGCCAAGCAGCGTGAAGTGCTGGCACGTCGTTTCGGCCTGTTAGGCTATGAAGCGGCAACGCTGGAAGATGTGGGCCGCGAAATCGGTTTAACCCGTGAGCGTGTCCGTCAGATTCAGGTAGAAGGTCTGCGTCGTCTGCGCGAAATTCTGCAGACGCAGGGTCTGAATATCGAAGCACTGTTCCGCGAATAAGCCGTAGCTGGCAATAAAAACGGTGACCATAAGGTCACCGTTTTTTTATGCCTGACATTCAGGCCGGCGCGCGCCGTGCACGCGCCGGTGGCAGGTTACATCAGGGTTTTCAGACGGTAAATCCACTCCAGCGCCTGTTTGGGCGTCAGGCTGTCCGGGTCGAGCGCTTCCAGCGCCTCCACTGCCGGCGAGGTTTCCGCCACCAGCAGCGGCAGCTGTGAGCCCTCCACCGTTGAGCCGGCAGAACTGCCCGACAGCGCTTCCAGCTCTTTTAGCTTGTGGCGCGCACGCTTAATCACCTCTTTCGGCACACCGGCCAGCGCCGCCACGGCCAGGCCGTAGCTCTTGCTCGCGGCACCATCCTGCACGCTGTGCATAAAGGCGATGGTGTCACCGTGTTCCACCGCATCAAGATGCACATTCACCACGCCTTCCATTTTCTCCGGCAGGGTCGTGAGCTCGAAGTAGTGGGTAGCAAATAGCGTCATGGCTTTGATGCGATTCGCCAGGCTTTCGGCACAGGCCCAGGCGAGCGACAGGCCATCATAAGTGGACGTCCCGCGGCCGATTTCGTCCATCAGCACCAGGCTGTTTTCGGTGGCGTTATGCAGAATGTTGGCGGTCTCGGTCATCTCGACCATAAAGGTAGAGCGCCCGGAGGCGAGATCGTCGGCGGCACCGACACGGGTAAAGATGCGATCGATGGGGCCGATCACTGTCTCTTCCGCCGGCACATAGCTGCCGATCCAGGCCATCAGTGCAATCAGGGCCGTCTGCCGCATGTAAGTACTCTTACCGCCCATGTTGGGGCCGGTAATGATCAGCATGCGACGCTGCATCGAAAGCGACAGCGGGTTGGCAATGAACGGCTCTTTCAGCACCTGTTCCACCACCGGATGGCGACCGGCAGTGATGCGAATCCCGGCTTTCTCCTGCAGCACCGGGCGGCAGTAGTTGAGCGTCCAGGCGCGCTCGGCCAGGTTGGCCAGTACGTCCAGCTCTGCCAGCGCCGCGGCGCTCTGCTGCAACGCTTCGAGATGCGGCAGCAGGCGATCAAACAGCTCGTCATACAGGCTCTTTTCCAGCGCCAGCGCTTTGCCTTTCGACGTGAGAACCTTGTCTTCGTACTCTTTCAGTTCGGGAATGATATAGCGCTCAGCATTTTTCAGCGTCTGGCGGCGAACGTAATGGATAGGCACCAGATGGCTCTGTCCGCGGCTGACCTGAATGTAATAGCCGTGCACAGCGTTGAAGCCAACCTTCAGCGTATCCAGCCCCAGTTTTTCGCGCTCGCGAATCTCCAGGCGGTCAAGGTAGTCGCTGGCACCGTCGGCCAGCGCGCGCCACTCGTCCAGCTCGGCGTTATAGCCGGGCGCGATAACACCTCCGTCGCGCACCAGCACCGGCGGCGATTCAATAATGGCGCTTTCCAGCAGTTCGCGCAGTTCGCTGAAATCCCCCATCCGATCGCGCAGCACATTGAGATGGGGCGCGGCCACGTCTGCTAACTGGGTATTGAGTTCTGGCAATTGCTGGAAGGCATGACGCATACGCGCCAGATCGCGCGGACGCGCGGTGCGCAGCGCCAGACGTGCCAGAATACGCTCCAGATCGCCCACCTGGCGCAGCACCGGTTGCAGTTCTTCGCTCAGCGACTGCAGTTCGGCAATTGATTCCTGGCGGCGCGTGATGGTGGCCACGTCGCGCAGCGGCATATGCAGCCAGCGCTTCAGCATGCGGCTGCCCATCGGCGTGACGGTTTTATCCAGCACCGCCGCGAGCGTATTTTCGCTGCCGCCCGCCAGATTCTGGGTGATTTCCAGATTGCGCCGGGTAGCCGCATCCATAATGACGCTGTCCTGCTGGCGCTCCATACTCAGCGAGCGAATATGCGGCAGCGAGGTGCGCTGCGTATCTTTGACATACTGCAGCAGACAGCCCGCCGCGCGCAGCGCCAGATGCGCCTGCTCGACGCCAAAGCCGCTGAGATCGCGCGTGCCAAACTGCAGGTTCAACTGCTGACGTGCGGTGTCGATTTCGAATTCCCACAGCGGACGCCGCCGCAGCCCGCGGCGCTGATCGATCAGCGTCATGGCCTGCAAATCCTCCGGATAGAGCAACTCTGCTGGATTGGTGCGCTGCAGTTCGGCCGCCATGGTCTCGACATCGCCCGGTTCGCTGAGGCGGAAACGCCCGGAGCTGATATCCAGCGTGGCATAGCCAAAACCGCGCTGGCTCTGGAAGATGGCTGCCAGCAGGTTATCCTGGCGCTCCTGCAGTAACGCTTCATCACTGATGGTGCCGGGCGTTACAATGCGCACCACTTTACGCTCAACCGGCCCTTTGCTGAGTGCCGGATCGCCAATCTGTTCACAGATCGCCACCGATTCGCCCAGCTGCACCAGCTTCGCCAGATAGCCCTCAACGGCATGATAGGGCACGCCGGCCATCGGGATCGGTTCACCGGCGGACGCACCGCGTTTGGTCAGCGAGATCTCCAGCAGCTGCGAGGCGCGTCTGGCATCGTCGTAGAACAGCTCATAGAAATCGCCCATGCGATAAAACAGCAGGATGTCAGGATGATCGGCCTTCAGGCGCAGGTATTGCTGCATCATGGGGGTGTGGCCACTGAAGTCCATTTGCTCTGCTCCTTTCATCTCATTCTCACTCAGGATTCACTCTTTTGATTTCCGCTGGCTGGACAGGGGCAGCCGGGGATGGATGGTTATCACACTGGCGGATAACGAAAGGGCAGATGTTAGCATTTTTGCGCAGCCCGCTTCATCCGCCAGCCGATGTTTCTGGCTGGCGACCATATCAAATTGCGACAGGCGGTAAAAAGCAAATTTTACGCGGCGGGGAAAACTGTGGAGCCAGCGCGCAAATTCGGCGCTTAGCCGCGGCCGGGCGAGGCCGCGGCCGCGCTACAGGTGAGCGTCAGTTCGGTCAGCGTCACTTTCTCGCCTTCCCGCACGTCGGGCAGGCGATAAGGCAGCTGGCAGCGTTCATTGCTGTTGCTACCCCAGCGTACCGTCAGGACACCCTGCGGCTGGTGCACGCGCGCGTACAGCTGCCCGCCCTGGCCGGTACTGCCAACGCTGGCACCGCTCTCATCCACCACTTCCGCACCAAACGGCAATGGTTTACCGGCAAAGCTGCCGTTGATCAGCAGTGGCAGGCCGCGCTGAGCGTTGAAATTCACTTTCACCACAGCACCGGCCCAGGGGGCGACGCGCTGCTGAGTGTTGTTCAGCTCCAGATCTTCCGGCGCGTTTTTGGTGTCGATGGCAATATCGTTGAGCTGATAGGGATTGAGGTACGGCACGGCAGCATAGCCTGCGCTATCGATTTCCACGCCCGGATAGCCGGAAACATTCGCACCGTGCGCACCTTTCGCCTCAACCAGTGCGAAGGTTTCACCGCTGTAAGGCGACGGGGTGATACCACCGCTGTGCACCAGCAGCGTGCCGCTGGCACCTGCCGAGAGGCTGCGGTAACCGTTACCCTGGGCTGCGCTGGCATTCAGGCTGCTCCACGGCGCACGGTACTGACCGTTGAGCGATCCGCTGTCGCCGTTACGCACGTCGTGGCTGCCGGTGACACTATAGCCAAACTGATTGTCGTCACCCAGATTGCCTGAGACCGACGCCTGTTGACTGTTGCCGCCCTGACTATCACGGTTCCAGTCAAGGCGCACGTAAGGCTGATGCGCATTGTCATCGCTCCCCAGCGGGAAGCTGAGTGAGAACAACCAGGTATCCTGCTGCATGCCCTGACGATTGCGTGAGCGGCCAGCGCTGATGCCCCAGGTGACGGAACGGTAGCGGTTGCTATAACCCAGCTGATACTGCACATCACTACCGTGATTGTTCCAGTAGTTTTGCACCGAACCACTGACATAAAACTGCCCCCACGCTGGCGGTAATGTCTGCGAGGCGGTGAGCGTGGCGCGATTCTTTATCCGGCTAAAGCCACGGGCATCACTCCCCTGCAGGACCGCTTCGCGTGACTGGATGGCGGTCATGAAATCCATAAAGCCGCTGGTGGAGAAACGGTAGGTGGCCAGCGAAATATTACTGCCGGTGTCGGTGATGGTTTTGTTCCAGCTCAGACGGTAGCTTTGCCCACTCATGCTGTCGCCACGATTACTCAGATGCGCACGCGCCTGCGTTACGTCGGCCGCGACAGCGCCAATCGGCGTGGATACCGCCCCGCCGAACAGCAGCGCATAGTAGTTCTGGCTGAGCTGCATCCCGCTGTAGGCGGTGAGAGCGTTGGTCAGGCCATGCTGGATAGTGCCCTGATACAGTGCGGGACGTCCGGCGACAAAATCGCTGCGCAGCCGGCCTGCGGTCAGTGAGTAGCGCGAAGTGCCGGGACGCAGTAGCTGCGCGACTGAAGCATAAGGCACGCTGAAACGCTGCACGCTACCGTCCGCTTCGGTTACGGTCACCTCGAGATCGCCACCGTAGCCGGTGGGATAGAGATCATTGATCAGGAATTCACCGGGTGAAACCGTGGTTTCATAAATCACCTGGCCGGCCTGGCGTACGGTGACGCGGGCGTTGGTGCGTGCGATGCCGCGAATATCGGGCGCATAGCCACGCTGTGACGCGGGCAGCATGCGTTCATCAGTGGCCAGCTCCACGCCAGTAAACGGCAGGGTATCAAACAAGACGCCGGAGGTGGCCGATTCACCGGCCAGCAGGCGCGCGCGCAGCGGCGTAATGTCGCGCTGCATATAGCTGTTCAGCGCGCTGTAGCGGGCACCCGTAGTACTGCCCTGATTAAACACGCCGTTATGGCGAAAATACCAGCCTGCGACGTTATAGCCAGCGTTAACCTGCGCATACAGAGAGTTTTCGTTGCCGTAGCGCGTGGTATTTTGCCAGGCGTTGAGGCTATAGCCGAGCAGGCCGCCGTTAATACCGCGGTCCCAGCGCGACGGACTGACTTCACCAAAGGCATGATTATCCAGATAACGCTGCGGTACGGAGATATCGAGACGTTGTTCACTGCTATTAAAGCTGACGCGAGCATCCGGCATGATCGCCGCCAGGTCGGTACAGGCTGCGGGCTGAGCCAGTGCCTGACGCATAGCCGCAGAGAGCTGCGACTCGCGAAAAGTGATCAGCGCCAGCAGCCCCGGCGATAAACAGGGCGCGACGCGCTTGCCTTGCTGCCGCAGCTCCACGTCTTCGCTGGCAATGAAGCTGTCATTGAGATAAACGGTTGCCGGATAGCGTCCTGGCGTGGCGCTGGCCCCGTCGGCAAAACGCGACAGATCATAGTGCTGGCCGCCGAAGCTATTCAGAAAGGCAGGATCAAATTGCGCGTGGGTGGCGACGTCTCTTTCCGCCTCCGCGCCTGCCACGGCGGGAAGCAGAAAGCCTGAGCATAATAACAATGTTTTGACGGCGGCTGAGGGCCGCGCTGCTTTTAATAATGGGTTTTTAGTGGTCATAACAGACTTGTTTATGCAGGTTCAGGCCGATCGTCAGTGAATAACGGCTTCGCTGGAGACGATGGCGCCGTAATCATTTACCCAATCAGCAACAAGGGTTTTTCCGCTCGCCGCGCCCGTCAGCCTGAAGCTGGCACTGCTCTCCGGCGCCACCATCTCTGCGCTGGCGGCTTTGGCATTGCTCTCTTTCAGGCGCACCGAGACCAGCGAAACATGCCAGGGCGAGGCGTTGGTTGCCGTGACTTCGCCGTTATGCAGCGTCCAGCGCAGCGATTTGGCGGCTTCCGCTGGCGTGCCCGCCAGTCCGGTCGGCCGGAAAAACAGCTTGATGCGCGTGCGGAAGGCCATCTGCAGAAAGTTGTTACTGCTGGCATCCGCTGGCTTCGACGGTATTTCCAGCACGTTCAGCCAGAACACGCTTTCACGATCCGCCGGTAGCGGCTGACCGGTATAGCTGATGCGCAGCGTTTGCCCCTGTTTCGGCTCGATGCGATTGATGGGCGGCGTCAGGACAAAGGGCACCTGCAGCGTTTGCGGGTTGGCATTCATATCGCCCTTGTCCAGCCAGCTCTGCACCAGTACCGGCGCCGTGCCTTCATTACTCAGCTGAACGGTGACGTTCTTCTCTTTTTGCGGATAGATAACCCGCGTGCCGTTGATAACCACCCCTGCCTGCGCACCACCGGACAGCAGGACAAGCAGAGTCAATAAAAGCGCGGACATGGCCGCGCGCCCGGTGTTGCAACGCATGGAAGCTCCAGAAAGAAAGGGGGCAGCATCAGCCCCCGAAAAATTATTTGTATTGAATGGAGTAGGTGACGTTGCTCACCACGGTGCCGGCCGTCGCGGCGTTAGTTGCGTAGTAACGTACGGCATAGGGCAGGGTGTTTTTACCGCTGGAGATATCCACGTACTGGGTGTTGGTCATCTGGTTGCTGTTACCTACATCAATCGGTGCCTGAGTGGTGCTTGAGCCATCCAGCAGCTGCAGCTGTACGTTGGTGGCGCTGCCGGTAGTGTTTTTCAGACGGCCGCTGGTCATGTCTACGCTCGGACCGGCTTCGAAAAAGGCGGACGCGGTCTGCAGCGTGCCCTTACAGTTAGTCAGCGTCATCAGGAACTTCGTCGTACCACCGGTTTCGCCAGCTTTCTGGAAAGCGCTGGTGCTCAGCGTTGGCAGCACGACAGTCGAGCTTGGGCCTTTGCCGTCGACGGAGACGTCGCAGGTAGACGCGGTCAGTTCACCGTTGAAGGTAATGGTGCCTGAAGAGGCGGCCTGTGCACCTGATACGGCAGCCATCGCGACCAGAGTAGAAAGAAGGGTTAATTTTTTCATTTTTACTATCCATATGCGTGTTATGAGGGGAGCGGAGTGCCTGCGTGCAGGTGAGCACTCCGGGACGAAGCGTCCTTTCTTTGCTGAAGGTACCTAAGGCACCGACACTGGCGCGTCCGGTATCTCCGGCACGGGGATATATTCAGTCAGCGTGAAGATGAGAAAAATCAGACGGGGTGTTTCGACTTGTAAGTTGCGGACTACAAAATGATCAAAAACTGAACCCGGTGTATGGCGGCGTAAATTTACGACATTGCTCTGTAAGTCGCTTCGTTGAACGATTACCATGAGCATTCGTGTTTCATCTGGCTTATGGATATCCGATGCGTTTTAAGGTTGCTCTTCTTCCGCTTATTTGTTTGCTTGCTGCCTGCAGCAGTAAGCCTGCTCCCCAGCAGCAATCCGCCGTTGTGCCTGCACCGAAAGGGGGGTTTTTACTGGAACCTTCTCACGCCATTCAGCCGATGTTTGGCGACTTTGCCGGTAATCCGGCGGCAGAACAATTTATCGATCAGATGGTGGCGAAGCACGGTTTCAACCGCGACCAGCTGCATGCGGTCATTGGCCAGGCGAAGCGACTGGATTACGTGCTGCGCCTGATGGATCAGCAGGCGCCGAGCTATACGCCGCCGAGTGGGCCGAACGGCGCGTGGATTCGCTATCGCAATAAATTTATCACCCCGGATAACGTGCAGAACGGCGTCGCCTTCTGGAATCAGTATCAGGATGCGCTGCAGCGCGCCCAGCAGGTGTATGGCGTACCGCCGGAGATCATTGTCGGGATTATCGGGGTGGAAACACGCTGGGGTCGGGTGATGGGCAAAACCCGTCTGCTGGATGCGCTGGCGACGCTCTCGTTTAGCTATCCGCGCCGTGCCGCTTACTTCAGCAGCGAGCTGGAAACCTTCCTGCTGATGGCGCGCACCGAGCAGGACGATCCGCTGGATCTGCGCGGCTCTTTCGCCGGTGCCATGGGCTACGGCCAGTTTATGCCGTCCTCCTATAAGCAGTATGCGGTCGATTTTAACGGCGACGGCCATATCAATCTGTGGGATCCGGTGGATGCCATCGGCAGCGTTGCCAACTACTTCAAAGCGCATGGCTGGCGTTCCGGTGAAAACGTCGCCGTGCCCGCCAGCGGTCAGGCACCGGCGCTGGAGAACGGTTTCAAAACCTCTTATTCAGTGAATACGCTGGCGGCCAGCGGTCTGGCACCGCAGGGTTCGCTGGATGGCAACAGCCAGGTCAGCCTGCTGCGGCTGGATCTCGGCACCAGCTATCAATACTGGTACGGTCTGCCTAATTTCTACGTGATTACGCGCTACAACCACAGCACGCACTATGCCATGGCGGTATGGCAGCTGGGGCAGGCGGTCGCCCAGGCGCGTCAGGGCAACATGCTTTAATACTGTCCTTATAAAGTATGAGGGTATAAGATGGCGTCCGTTTTGCGGTGCCTTCTTCATCGCATACCGACCACTGAGGAATATGTATGACGACTTTACCTGCCTGCCCGGCCTGCCAGGCAGACTACACCTGGCAGGAGGGTGATAACCTGAACTGCCCCTCCTGCGGCCATATCTGGTCCGCCAGCGCGGATGACAGCAGCGAAGGTCTGGTAGTGCGCGATGCCAACGGTAACCTGCTGGCAGATGGCGATAGCGTAACCGTAGTGAAAGATCTCAAGGTGAAAGGCAGCTCTTCCACCCTGAAAATCGGCACTAAAGTGAAAAGCATCCGTCTGGTTGAAGGTGACCACAATATCGATTGCAAAATCGACGGCTTCGGTCCGATGAAACTCAAATCTGAGTTTGTGAAAAAGAACTAATTGCAGGACGGCCATGCGCCGTCCTGTTGCTTTCCCCCGCAGGATGCGGAAGTAATGACATCCGCGCCCGTGCGCGCTATCACCTCGCCTGAGCCTGCAGCACCTGACTCCGCTGCGCCACCCACACTTTTTCGGCAACCGCACTTTTCTCTTCGCACCTCGCGCAGCAAAACAGGTAGTGTGTGACTCTTCCATACAGACAGGAGCGTTGCTATGCAAGACTGGAATCCCCAGCTGTATCGTCAGTTTGAATCTGAGCGTACGCGTCCGGCACAGGAGTTGCTGGCGCGTATTCCCGTCAACGAGGTGCGCTTTGCTACGGACCTGGGATGTGGCCCGGGCAACAGCACGGAACTGCTGGCGCAGGCCTGGCCGCAGGCGCACATCACCGGCATCGACAGCTCTGAGGCGATGCTGGAACAGGCGCGGCAACGCCTGCCGGACTGTGACTTTTGTCAGGCCGATATCCGCAGCTGGCAGCCTGAGCAGCCGCAACAGGTCATTTATGCCAACGCGTCGCTGCAATGGCTGACCGACCACGAAACCTTGTTGCCGCATCTGGTAAACCAGCTGGCACCGGGCGGTGCACTGGCGGTGCAAATGCCGGATAACCTGCAGGAGCCGTCGCATCGTCTGATGCGTGAGGTGGCCGCCAGCTCACGCTGGCAGGCGCATATTTCGCCTCAGGCGGCAGAGCGTAAACGCCTGCTGAGCAGCGATCGCTACTATGATTTATTAAGCGATGCAGGCTGTCAGGTCGATATCTGGCGCACCACTTACTATCATCCGATGGCGGATGCGCAGGCGATCATCAGCTGGCTGCGCGCCACCGGGCTGCGTCCGTTCCTTACCGCGCTGGATGAGGTGCAGCAGGCTGACTTTTTACACGATTATCATCAGGCGCTGCTGCCCGCTTACCCGACGCGCAGTAATGGACAGGTTTTGCTGGCCTTCCCGCGTTTATTTATGGTGGCGGTGAAAACGCGCTGACCCTGCCGGAACGCAGCGCGCAAAATGCGACGGCGGCGGTTGAAAAGGGCTTGTTGCCGCACCATTTACTGCTAACGTGAAGCGCCACAACAGGAGAAGGCGATGAACGACGAACAACTTCAGCAGCTCAGCCGACGTATTGGCGAACAGCTCAGGCATCGTCAGGCGACGGTGACGGCGGCGGAGTCCTGTACCGGCGGCTGGATTGCCAAGGTATTTACCGACATCAGCGGCAGTTCGGCGTGGTTTGAGCGCGGCTTTGTTACCTACAGCAATGAGGCCAAGCAGCAGATGGTTGGCGTGCAGGCGGCGACGCTGGCGCAGCACGGTGCCGTCAGTGAGCAAACGGTACGCGAAATGGTGACCGGCGCCTGTGCCGCGGCCGGCGCTGGCTACGGTATTGCGGTGAGCGGCATCGCCGGACCGGATGGCGGCACGGCAGAAAAGCCGGTCGGTACCGTCTGGTTTGCGCTGGCAGGTCCGGAGGGCCGCGTGCTGGCACAGCGCCAGCAATTTGCCGGCGATCGTGATGCTGTCCGGCGTCAGTCGGTCAGCTGGGCGCTGCAGGCGCTGCTGGATGAATTTCTGACAAATTAAACTTGATACTGTATGACTATACAGTATAATTAGCGGCAACAGAACGAGCAGGCATACACGGTGCCCGCTCACCCGGCATGATTAGGAGTGGAAATGGCGATTGACGAGAACAAACAGAAGGCTTTAGCTGCCGCGCTGGGCCAGATTGAGAAACAATTTGGTAAAGGCTCCATCATGCGCCTGGGTGAAGACCGCTCGATGGATGTTGAAACCATCTCTACCGGCTCCCTGTCGCTGGACATCGCGCTGGGCGCGGGTGGCCTGCCAATGGGCCGTATCGTTGAAATTTACGGACCTGAGTCCTCCGGTAAAACCACGCTGACCCTGCAGGTCATTGCTGCTGCGCAGCGTAAAGGCAAAACCTGTGCCTTTATCGATGCCGAGCACGCGCTGGATCCGGTATACGCCAAGAAACTGGGCGTCGACATTGATAACCTGCTGTGTTCGCAGCCGGATACCGGTGAGCAGGCGCTGGAGATCTGTGATGCGCTGGCCCGTTCTGGTGCGGTAGACGTGATCATCGTTGACTCCGTGGCGGCGCTGACGCCGAAAGCGGAAATCGAAGGTGAAATCGGTGATTCGCACATGGGTCTGGCTGCGCGTATGATGAGCCAGGCGATGCGTAAGCTGGCGGGTAACCTTAAGCAGTCCAACACGCTGCTGATCTTCATCAACCAGATTCGTATGAAGATTGGTGTGATGTTCGGTAACCCGGAAACCACCACCGGTGGTAACGCCCTGAAATTCTACGCCTCTGTGCGTCTGGATATCCGCCGTATCGGCGCCATTAAAGAGGGCGACGAAGTGGTGGGGAGCGAAACCCGCGTTAAAGTGGTGAAGAACAAAGTGGCAGCACCGTTTAAGCAGGCTGAGTTCCAGATCATGTACGGTGAAGGCATCAACACCTTCGGCGAGCTGGTTGACCTCGGCGTGAAGCACAAGCTGGTGGAAAAAGCCGGTGCGTGGTACAGCTACAACGGCGATAAAATCGGCCAGGGTAAAGCGAACGCTACCAACTTCCTCAAAGAGAACCCGGCGATTGCCAATGAGCTCGACGTTAAGCTGCGTGACATGCTGCTGACCGGTGCAACGGCGGAAGCGGCGACAGCGGATAGCGCGGCTGATAAATACGAAGAAGCCAGCGAAACCAACGAAGATTTCTAACCATACCCACGGGAGCAGCAATGCTCCCGTTTTGCTTTTTCCCGCCCGTGCTTTTCCTCTCTGCCTTCTTGCTTTACCCTGCGCAACAGTCACAACAAGGTAATCCTATGTCATCGACCTCATCACAGGCTCCGGAGCCAACCTTTTCGCGGGTACTCGATCGTGCCATGCGTATTTTGTCGCAGCGCGACCATAGCCGCGACGAGCTGAAACGCAAACTGCAGCTGAACAATCAGCGTGCGGCCTGGCTACAGCAACAGGAGAGCCAGCCGATACCGGAAGCGCTGCTGGAGAAAGTGCTCGACTGGTGTCAGGAGAATGGCTGGCTCAACGACCAGCGTTTTACCGAACGCTTTATTCAGAGTCGCGCGCGTAAAGGCTATGGTCCACAGCGGGTGCGCATGGAGCTGCAGCAAAAAGGCATCGACCGCGATGAGATCAACCAGGCGCTGTTCGATAGCGAGGTTGACTGGAGCCAGTGCGCGGCCGAGGTCGCTAAACGTAAATTCGGCGAACCGCTGCCGCAAAGCTGGGCGGAAAAAAGCAAAGTCCAGCGCTTTCTGATGTCGAAAGGCTTTATGATGGAAGACATTCAGGCGATTTTCAGAAATATTGACGACTGAAAGGCGATGGGATTTTACTTCCCATTGAAGAAAATTTATCTTATTCCCACTTTTTGTTCCTCAGTCAGTGGCGGGCCGGGCGCATGCGGTTTGCCAGCGAAAGGGAACGTTCGTTAGCGTGATTCCAGGAATTTTATGAGCAAGAGCACTGCTGAGATCCGTCAAGCGTTTCTCGACTTTTTTCATAGCAAGGGACATCAGGTTGTAGCCAGCAGCTCCCTCGTACCAAACAACGATCCGACGTTGCTGTTTACTAACGCCGGCATGGTGCAATTTAAAGACGTTTTCCTTGGTCAGGACAAGCGCGATTATTCGCGTGCCACCACGTCGCAGCGCTGCGTGCGTGCCGGCGGTAAGCACAATGACCTGGAAAACGTCGGCTACACCGCGCGTCACCACACCTTCTTTGAAATGCTGGGCAACTTCAGCTTTGGCGACTACTTCAAGAAAGAAGCCATTGCCTACGCCTGGGAACTGCTGACGGGCGAGCAGTGGTTTAAGCTGCCGAAAGAGCGTCTGTGGGTAACCGTATACGAAACCGATGACGAAGCCTTTGAAATCTGGGCCAATGACATCGGCGTACCGCGCGAACGTATTATCCGCATTGGCGATAATAAAGGCGGTGCTTACGCCTCTGACAACTTCTGGCAGATGGGTGATACCGGCCCTTGCGGTCCGTGCACCGAAATCTTCTACGATCACGGCGACCATATCTGGGGCGGTCCTCCGGGCAGTCCGGAAGAAGATGGCGATCGCTATATCGAAATCTGGAACATCGTGTTCATGCAGTTCAACCGTCAGGCCGACGGCACCATGCAGCCACTGCCGAAACCGTCGGTGGATACCGGTATGGGCCTTGAGCGTATCGCCGCGGTACTGCAGCATGTGAACTCCAACTATGAAATCGATCTGTTCGCGAAGCTGATTAACGCGGTGGCGCAGGTAACCGGTGCCACCGATCTGAACAACAAATCACTGCGCGTGATCGCCGACCACATCCGTTCGTGTGCCTTCCTGATTGCCGATGGTGTCATCCCGTCGAATGAAAACCGTGGCTATGTGCTGCGTCGCATCATTCGCCGCGCGGTGCGTCATGGCAACATGCTGGGCGCGAAAGAAGCGTTCTTCTACAAACTGGTGGCTCCGCTGATCGAGGTGATGGGCGCAGCAGGTGAGGATCTCAAGCGTCAGCAGAAGCACGTTGAAAACGCCCTGAAAAATGAAGAAGAGCAGTTTGCTAAAACGCTGGAGCGTGGCCTGGCACTGCTGGACGACGAGCTGGCGAAGCTGAAAGGCGACACCCTCGACGGCGAAACGGTGTTCCGTCTGTATGACACCTTCGGCTTCCCGGCGGACCTGACTGCTGACGTATGCCGTGAGCGCAATCTGAAGATTGACGAGGCGGGCTTTGAAGCGGCGATGGAGCAGCAGCGTCAGCGTGCGCGTGAAGCCAGCGGCTTCGGTACCGATTACAACACGGTTATCCGCTTCGATACGCCAACTCAATTCAAAGGTTACGACCACCTGTCGCTTGAGGCGACGGTGCAGGCGCTGTTTGTGGACGGCCAGCAGGTTGAGCAGGTTACAGCCGGGCAGGATGCGGTGGTGATTCTGGATCAGACCCCGTTCTACGGTGAGTCTGGCGGCCAGGTGGGCGATACCGGCACTCTGACCGGGCAAAATGCTGAATTTAGCGTGCAGGATACGCAAAAATATGGCAAAGCCTTTGGTCATATCGGTAAGCTACGTCAGGGGCAGCTGCGGGTGGGCGATCGCCTGCAAGCGCAGGTTGATGAAGTGCGTCGTTCGCGCATCATTCTCAACCACTCAGCGACGCATCTGATGCACGAAGCGTTGCGCGAAGTGCTGGGCGATCACGTTGGTCAGAAAGGCTCGCTCAACAACGACAAGTACCTGCGTTTTGACTTCTCACACGGCGAAGCCATGAAGCCGCAGCAGATTCGTGCGGTTGAGGATATCGTTAACGCCCAGATTCGCCGCAACCTGCCTATCACCACTAACGTGATGGACCTGGAAGAAGCGAAAGCGCTGGGCGCCACCGCGCTGTTCGGTGAGAAGTACGATCAGCGTGTGCGCGTGGTCAGCATGGGCGAGTACTCCATTGAGCTGTGCGGCGGTACGCACGCGGCCCGCACCGGTGACATCGGCCTGTTCCGCATTCAGGGCGAAGCCGGCACGGCGGCGGGTATTCGCCGTATCGAAGCGGTGACCGGTGAAGCCGCGATTGCACAACTGCATGCGCAGAGCGATCAGCTAACCGACATTGCTCAGGTGGTGAAAGCCAACCACAGTAATCTGAACGAGAAAGTGCGCGGACTGGTAGAAAACGTGCGTGCGCTGGAGAAAGAGCTGCAACAGCTACGCGATCAGCAAGCGGCGCAGGAAAGCGCTTCACTGAGTAGCAAAGCGGTTGAGGTGAAGGGCGCGAAACTGCTGGTAAGCGAACTCAGCAATGTCGAGCCAAAAATGCTGCGCACGATGGTGGACGATCTGAAAAATCAGCTTGGTTCTGCTGTCATCGTACTGGCAACCGTTGCAGAAGGTAAGGTGTCGCTGATTGCTGGCGTCACCAAAGATCTGACCGATCGGGTGAAGGCCGGTGAGCTGATTGGCGAACTGGCTGCGCAGGTCGGCGGTAAAGGCGGCGGGCGTCCGGACCTGGCGCAGGCTGGCGGAACCGACGCCCAGGCACTTTCTGGCGCGCTGGCTGGCGTGCCGGAGTGGGTGAGTAACCGGCTGTAACGAAATAAAATTAAGCATCGTGAAGAGCGCCAGAAACATCTGTTTCGGCGCTTTTTAACGCGGTGTGCACCAGGTAATGACAAAGTCCGGTTGATGTAGTGTATTTCGGCTAAACTAACTATCAGCAGAATGTATTGGCATGGCAGAATACAATGGTGTATTTGTCATAGGCATTGTTCAGCGTTATATGATGGATATGGCCGGGAGACCGAACAGGCCCGACTCTTTTAATCTTTCAAGGAGCAAAGAATGCTTATTCTAACTCGTCGAGTTGGTGAAACCCTCATGATTGGTGATGAGGTAACTGTAACGGTGCTGGGTGTTAAGGGTAACCAGGTCCGCATAGGCGTAAACGCGCCAAAAGAAGTGTCGGTTCACCGTGAAGAGATCTATCAGCGTATTCAGGCTGAAAAAACACAGAGTACATCTCAATAACGTATTCAGTGCCTCGCTGTGTGGCGAGGCGCTACCGCTTCTCTCCCTCCCGTCGTTGTTTTTATCCGTTCACGCTTTCCTGATTTTTCCGCGAATTATGTCGGCTGCCGCACGCTTTTACTGTTGATAAATCACTCTTTTTGCCCGCAAAATATGCGGATTGCACGTCATTTGCGCAATCAAACCTTAATCGGTAAAAAGTCGGGAAAAATTGTTTGACTTATAAGTCCGGGAAAGTAATATGTGCGCCACGCAGTGCCGATGAGCGGAAACAAAGTTCAAAAGCACGGTTCGCAAGAACGCGTAAGGTGAGGTGGCCGAGAGGCTGAAGGCGCTCCCCTGCTAAGGGAGTATGCGGTCAAAAGCTGCATCCGGGGTTCGAATCCCCGCCTCACCGCCATTTTCCGATGCATCCATAGCTCAGCTGGATAGAGTACTCGGCTACGAACCGAGCGGTCGGAGGTTCGAATCCTCCTGGATGCACCATCTTTTTCGGGATGGAAAGTGCCTCAGTGTGTCATGAAGCGATGAGCTTTCAGGGCGTACTAAGGAGGATAACGTTGCTTCAGCAACGGCCCGCAGGGTGAGGCGCAAGCCGAATAATCCTCCTGGATGCACAATCTTCGGATATGGTATTTACTTCAGAGTAGTAAGAGTGAACGAGCAGTTCCTTTCATGGTGAGTTGTTAGCACCCTGCGTTGTACAAGAATCATTTAATGCATCCATAGCTCAGCTGGATAGAGTACTCGGCTACGAACCGAGCGGTCGGAGGTTCGAATCCTCCTGGATGCACCATTCTTTGTATCATTCCCAGGTTGATTTCAGTTAGTCCATCGTAAGAAAATCTCTCAATGCATCCATAGCTCAGCTGGATAGAGTACTCGGCTACGAACCGAGCGGTCGGAGGTTCGAATCCTCCTGGATGCACCATCTTCTCCGA
>NZ_NHZE01000138.1:0-252 GCF_002207995.1 Pantoea sp. VS1 | reverse complement strand
GCCATTACCCCACCTACTAGCTAATCCCATCTGGGCACATCCGATGGTGTGAGGCCCGAAGGTCCCCCACTTTGGTCTTGCGACGTTATGCGGTATTAGCTACCGTTTCCAGTAGTTATCCCCCTCCATCGGGCAGTTTCCCAGACATTACTCACCCGTCCGCCACTCGCCACCCAAAGAGCAAGCCCTTCTGTGCTGCCGTTCGACTTGCATGTGTTAGGCCTGCCGCCAGCGTTCAATCTGAGCCATGAT
>NZ_NHZE01000137.1:0-351 GCF_002207995.1 Pantoea sp. VS1 | reverse complement strand
TTCATCACTGAATTACCTGACGCCGGCTGAATTTGCAGCGGGCTGGCGAAACGGGAAATATGAAGAAAAACCAACCGACATTACTAACTGAAGGTTGTATCTAATTCTGGGGGCAGGTCAACATAATAGGACAGCATGTAGAAGCTCACTTATTCTTGTGTAAAACAAATCCAAATAAAAAACACTATCCTAAGCTAGAGGCTCTGCTTCCTTCATTCAATCACATAAAATTAATGAGAAGTCGTCTTTCATACCGAACTCAGGATTTTGAAGAGACAATCGAAACTGGTTTTGGCATCACTGAGTCTGTTCATGGGCGTGTTACTGCAGGCGGTAAAGAGGTGATTGCTA
>NZ_NHZE01000136.1:0-585 GCF_002207995.1 Pantoea sp. VS1 | reverse complement strand
GAACTGGATTTTGATGGTTACCGTCTGAATCAGGGTTGGGTTGCCCCCGTAATCGGCATGGAAGTTGACGGTAAAACGGTAATTAAACCCGAGGCGTTAACGTCGTCATGGCAGCATAAAAGCGGCACCTATACTGCAACCGAAACCAAAGTGGTCAAAGTCGCGGTCACTAATGCCACCGCCAATGGCTACGGCAATGATTTCCTGCTGGACAATCTCGGTATGAAGCCGGTCGAAGTTACGCCGGTGGACAAACAGGGACTCGACTGGGACTTCAACGATGGCACGCTGCAGGGCTGGATCGCTGCAGGCCTGTATGAAAAATACAATCAGCTTAATACTACCTATTGGAAGGGGGCAGACGGATCAAATGTCCTTGGCTCAATGACTGACTTCGTCGAGGGTCGTGATTACAGCGGTGAAGTGGTTTATCGCTATATCGAAGTCGAGGCGGGTAAAACTTACGAACTGGATTTTGATGGTTACCGTCTGAATCAGGGTTGGGTTGCCCCCGTAATCGGCATGGAAGTTGACGGTAAAACGGTAATTAAACCCGAGGCGTTAACGTCGTCATGGCAGCATAAA
>NZ_NHZE01000135.1:0-928 GCF_002207995.1 Pantoea sp. VS1 | reverse complement strand
CCGGCTGGTCGCCGATGAAAAGAAAAGCCGGGACCGCTGGTCTCTTGTCAGCCAGCTCGCGTGCGCTGGCGTGGACGTGCGCCTTAACGGCATGTACAGCATCATGCACAACAAGTTTATGGTGGCCGACGGCAGTGCGGTGGAAACCGGCTCATTTAATTACACGTCTTCTGCTGAAAAAAGAAATGCGGAGAACGCGATGGTGATTAAAAACGAACCTGATATTGCCCGCCAGTATCAGGCTGAATTTAACCGGTTGTGGAATGAATCCTCACCGGTAATCTGCCCGGCAGCCGGCCTGAATTAAAATCACGCAGGTCGTATATTCAGCGTTCTTTATGGGAAGGGGTTTATGATGGCGGCAAAGAAAACGTATCCGGTCCGGTTCACCGGGCTGCGGGGCTCGCGGGAATGGGGTGCGGATTTCCGCAGCGCTGAGCCGGAGCAGTGGCAGCGCTGGCTGAAGCACGCGCGTGACAACAAGGCCACCACGGTGGTCACCTGCCTGTGCCATCCCCCAGAGGAAGACGCGCAGCGCCGGCGCCTGAAAGTGCATCTGTCACAGAAAACAGACCAGTGCTGGCTCGCCTCATGGGCCTTCTCCGGGCACGAACACGCGCCAGACTGCCGCTTTTACTCCGTCTGGCCGGATGAGCGACAGGCCACCATCTATGCCCCTGACGTGGTCAAAGCGGCTGCGGATGGCCGGCTTGTGGTCCGCCTGCCCACCGGCCTGCAGAAGAAAGACGTTCCAGATAAAACCCGTGATGCGCCTCCGGCCGGTGCCGGACCGGGGAGTCGGCGCCGGCAGCCCTCGATGCGCCTGCTGGGGCTGCTCCACCTGCTCTGGGAGCAGTCCGGCATCAACGTCTGGCATCCTGCATTCGATAAAAAGAAACGCTCGCCGGGCTGGGTGAGCTGGCGCCTG
>NZ_NHZE01000134.1:0-919 GCF_002207995.1 Pantoea sp. VS1 | reverse complement strand
CCGGCTGGTCGCCGATGAAAAGAAAAGCCGGGACCGCTGGTCTCTTGTCAGCCAGCTCGCGTGCGCTGGCGTGGACGTGCGCCTTAACGGCATGTACAGCATCATGCACAACAAGTTTATTGTGGCCGACGGCAGTGCGGTGGAAACCGGCTCATTTAATTACACGTCTTCTGCTGAAAAAAGAAATGCGGAGAACGCGCTGGTGATTAAAGACGAACCTGATATTGCCCGCCAGTATCAGGCTGAATTTAACCGGTTGTGGAATGAATCTTCACCGGTAATCTGCCCGGCAGCCGGCCTGAATTAAAATCACGCAGGTCGCATATTCAGCGTTCTTTACGGGAAGGGGTTTATGATGGCGGCAAAGAAAACGCATCCGGTCCGGTTCACCGGGCTGCGGGGCTCGCGGGAATGCGGTGCGGATTTCCGCAGCGCTGAGCCGGAGCAGTGGCAGCGCTGGCTGAAGCACGCGCGTGACAACAAGGCCACCACGGTGGTCACCTGCCTGTGCCAGCCCCCGGAGGAGGACGTGCAGCGCCGGCGCCTGAAAGTGCATCTGTCACAGAAAACAGACCAGTGCTGGCTCGCCTCATGGGCCTTCTCCGGGCACGAACACGCGCCAGACTGCCGCTTTTACTCCGTCTGGCCAGATGAGCGACAGGCCGCCATCTATGCGCCCGACGTGGTCAAAGCGGCGGCGGATGGCCGGCTTGTGGTCCGCCTGCCCACCGGCCTGCAGAAGAAAGACGTTCCTGATAAAACCCGTGATGCGCCTCCGGCCGGTGCCGGACCGGGGAGGCGGCGCCGGCAGCCCTCGATGCGCCTGCTGGGGCTGCTCCACCTGCTCTGGGAGCAGTCCGGCATCAACGTCTGGCATCCTGCATTCGATAAAAAGAAACGCTCGCCGGGCTGGGTGAGC
>NZ_NHZE01000133.1:0-399 GCF_002207995.1 Pantoea sp. VS1 | reverse complement strand
TTTATCAGCCACACGCTCAGCTGCGTCAGCGCGAGGATGCCCGGCGCAACGAAGGGCGAGCCGTTGTCGGTGCGGATAACGTCGGGCAGCCCGCCTTCCAGGAAGGCCTTTTCCATGCAGCCGCGCACGAACGCCGTGGTCTCCGACGTGCCCGGCTCGCATGACAGCAGGTAGCGGCTGTGGTTATCGGTGAGCGTGAAGGGGCGGCACCAGCTGCCGTCTTTCAGGCGGAAGCGCCCTTTAAAATCAGCGCTCCAGACGTGGTTATTCCTCACGGGTGTCGTGAGACTGCGCAGGTTGCCCGGCGTTCGCTTACGCGGCGTCCGCGGCTGCACCATTCCCGCCGCCTTCAGCAGGTCGCCGATGGTGCTGGCGGCGGGCACGATGAAGTCAGCGCCG
>NZ_NHZE01000132.1:0-10851 GCF_002207995.1 Pantoea sp. VS1 | reverse complement strand
GAACCCCGGCGTGTGGGGCCTGTACGTGAACCTGACCGGACTGGAGCACGGGTTTGACGAAGGCGGCCGGCAGACCCGCCCGCTGCCCGCCCGCATCACCGGCGACCTGGCGGCGCTGGATAAGCTGCTGAGCCGTTCAGGCTGGCGGCGCGAGCCCGCCGTGGGCGCCGACCCGCTGCTGCACCACCTGCTGGCGGAGGGGGCACGTGGAGCGTGACGCCATCCTGCGCGTGCTGCGCGCCCACCCGGACAACTGCATCCGCGCCTTTCACCGCGGCGCCCTGCACGGCGCCGGCCGCACCGAAGGCCGGGTGCTTGTCCGCCACTACGGCGGGCTGGTGCCGGACGAAATCGTGCTGAAGCCCGTGATGTTCCTGAAGGTGCAGGACGCGCTCTGCGTGACGGAGACCTGGGGCAGCGAAACGCTGGGCGGCTGCACCTGGCACCTGAAGCCGGAGGTGCATGGCTGACGGCGGCCGCGCGCGGCAGAATACAGTGAATGGGGCGGAGGAGCGGTCAGCAGACGGTCCGCACGGACGGGCAGGGCGCCCACTTTTCTCAGTGGGCGCGTGGTTTTGAACGGATGCTGCCATTTTTCTGTCCGACATAAATACCGTGTTGAAGGCATGCTGGCTGCAGGGTTATTATTCCGGTGTCTGCTTTCACAATAAAAAATGGAAGTACCAGGTCTTTCCGCGCAGCCGGCTCCCGGCGCGCGGTTTTTTATTCCGGCTGACTCAGGCTATCGTTGCGGGAGGCCCCTGCGTCCACGCCGGCAAAGCTTCGTGAAGGGGTCATGGCCATACCTGATGAGGTCCCCATCCGCTCCTGGCTGCAGCGTCCGCGGGCTGATGCGCTGCGGGAATGCCCCTTGCAGTTGTGCGTACGGCATCATTCCTGCATCCGGCGGGGGACGGCCTGCCCGGTGACGCCGGGGAAGCGGACAGATTACGTCGCGGGCCCGAACCCGGGCCGGCTCACTGACAGAGGGGAAAATCATGCCCGTACTGGCGGGATACTTTGTGGTCATCGCGGCCGTACTCACCGGCTGTACGCTGTCGGGCGGGGTTCTGTCCGCCTTCATTCAGCCGGCCGAGCTGCTCATCATCGCCGGCGCGTCGGCCGGCGCCTTTCTGGCCGGCAACACCGGACCGGCCCTGCTGGCCCTGCTGCGCGCCCTGCCGGAAACCCTCCGGGGCAGCCGCTACGGGGCCGCGCTGGCTTCCGAGCTGCTCGCCCTGCTGTTTCACCTGCTGAGCCGCGCCCGCCACCGCGGCATGCTGGTGCTGGACGCGGAAATCAGCCGCCCTCATGACAGCCCGCTTTTTCAGCGCTATCCGCGCGTCCTTGCCAGTCCGCTCCTGCTGGCCTGCATCACCGACTGCCTGCGCCTGCGCCTGATAGGAAACCTCGACGACCGCGACATGGACGCGCTGCTGGCCATGGAGGCTGACACGCTGGAGCAGGAGCGCGAGGGGCCCGCCGGGGGGATTATCCGCCTGGCGGACGCCCTGCCCGCCTTCGGCATCGTGGCGGCCGTGCTGGGCGTTATCCACGCGCTGGGGTCAACGGACCGCGGCGCGCACGAGCTGGGCGCGCTGGTTGCGCAGGCCATGGTCAGGACTTTCCTGGGCATTCTGCTGTCGTACGGCTGCGTGGCGCCGCTGGCCACCCGGCTGCGCCAGCAGTACGCGGAAACCGCGCGGATGATGCGCTGCGTCCGGCTGGTGATGGTGGCGGACATGCGCGGCTGCGCGCCCCAGGTGGCGGTGGAGTCCGGGCGCAGGGCGCTGTATTCAGACGTACGTCCCTCATTTGAGGCGCTGGAGCAGACGCTCAGGGCGGTGCGGCAGGCTGAAAACTTCGCCGCCGTGGCTGAGGGAAAATACAGTGGCAGGTTACGTGCGGGAGTCGATGATGGCGGGACGGTATGAGCTGAGGAAAGGCGGCATGACCGGACACAGCGTCTGAACTGTCTGCTGCCCGTCAGGGGGCAGACGTCCTGATAACAGTTGCCGCAACGCCGGGTGCTTTCCGGTGGGTAATATTCAGGCACCATTAGCGCGTGACAAACGACAAAGCCTCACTCGCCGGGTGCTGCCCCGCCGTATAAGGGGGGAAGTTCCGGCATTGAGAAAGTCTGCGGTGCCGGGTGCCTCCCGGTGAGTCAGAAAAGCTACAACCTGACCCGCTTTCCAGGGCAATGATCCGCCAACAGTAGCTTAGCCACTCCGTACAGGGTGATTCACCGCATTATGAATATATCACCTCAGTCAGTGCGGAACTATCCGGGGATATAAGCAGACTAAATGGCGCTAATCAGGGTAATGTGGCAGAAATCAACCAGCTGATACGCTGCAGTAATGAATCCCTTCAGAGGCACAGATGATGAACCCGTTCAGAAAAGGTAAGAATGAAACGCATACTGAAGACTGACCACCGGACCCGTGTTAAAAAGCCCGCCCGTAAACCAGCCGATTCCGGGCAGGTAAGTCAGTCAGTGAAATTCGCGACACAGTTCATCGCGCGGCCACTTTCTCAGGAAACTGCCATCACCTGAAGTGAAATCTGTTTATCCTGGTGACTGAAAGGTTTCGTGTTGCTTTTGTATCCGCTATGAACTACCAAAAGGGCGCGGGATATCAGGCGCTGATGCGGCTTTGCAGGTGCATGAAGATAATCAGTATCAGCTTTCCCGGCACAGGAGCTTTCATTCCCCTGCCCCGCAGAAAAAGCCGGACGTCCGCCTAGCAGAGCAAACGTCCGGAATTCTGCGGTACGGACAGAAGACGCAATACTAATCGTTGGGTGGTGCCACGCCACAGCAGCCAGCGCGACGGTTAAATTATAACCATCTGAGGCGGCCGATGTGAAACCGGATGTGTTGCGCCGGTTAGCAGATTGTGCGATCCATCAGAAACTTTATCGGCATCAGCAGCATAGCATCTGCGGCCACGGCACACACTGACGCGGTGTAGGGGTTTGAGGGCCAATGGAACGGAAACGTACGTTTAGGAGATAATTTATTGTTATAATTGAAATTTAACGCCCTTATTTCTCCCTTTTGAATATCATCCGGCAACGTGAACGTATAGTGCGCCAGCATATTAATAATGCCCGTATATCTGCGCGCGATATCGTCATTACCGGTGCATCATTGACCGGCCCGACTGATCTTTCTGCCCTTCACACGTCCCCCGATGCGTATGCTCAGGCTTTTACCCCTTCAGTCCTCCCTCCGGGGTCGAATACCTGAAATTTCTCTTTTCCTGACATGAAAACGAAACAGTAATCCTCTATAACCCCTGAACAAAAATTCGGCTTTACAGTTTCTTTACGTTAAGGATGCCGTTATGGAATTTCTTTTCGGGGAGCAGCATCAGGATTCCTGGCGCGGCTTGCTGTGCGCGGTCTGTATGGCATTATCACTGCCGTCACAGGCTGATGACGGCAGATTCATTGACAGTACAGTCAGTTATGGCGCGGACATCCCCGCAATAAACGGGCTGAGCTACCAGAACAATGTCACGTTCGCGACAGGAATGCGCTATGACGACTGGACCATCGGTGGCCTGTCGGGTATCGACCTGAACCGCGGCAGCGGGCAGTTCATTACCGCGCGCGACAACACCCGTCCCGGGCTGGGCCCGGGCGGGGCCGGGCAGACATCCCTCTTCACGCTTGAGCCGGTATTCACGCCCGGACAGCTGGGCTACGGCATCCGGTTCACCGGCGTCACCCCGTTAAATGACCCGGCCTGGCAGCCCGAAACCAACGGGCTCGAGTCGGTGCGCTACGACCCGTCCGGTGACGGCCTGTGGCTGAGCTCGGAGTCCGAAAATGTGCTGTATCACATCCACTCTGACGGCACGACACGCGATACCATCCGGCCGCCGGAAACCGTGACCGGCAGCGGGGGCAACACCCAGCTGGAGGGCATGACTTTCACCCCGGAGGGGGCGCTCTGGGTTATCCGGGAGGCTCCGCGCGCGCAGGACAACGGTATAACGCGCCTCTCACACCTGAGTGAGGACGGCAGGGTTCTCGCGCAGTATTCCTACCGCATGGACGGCATCTCAGGCAACGGCGTGTCCGAGCTGCTGGCCGTGAGCAACAGCAGCTTCCTGGTGATGGAGCGCGCCTGGGACGGTAAAGGGGCGGGCACCGCCCCGACCGGCGAATCACATAACTCCATCCGCATCTACCGAGTGGATGTTGCCGGGGCACCGGACATCAGCGGCAGCGCATCCCTGAATGCGGGCAGTACGCTGCCCGTCAGCAAAACCCTGATTTTTGATTCAGAATCACTCGCCGGCGTGCTTAATACCTGGGACACCAAGGTGGACAACGTGGAGGGGATGAGTTTCGGCCCCGTGCTGCCTGACGGTCATACTTCGCTCATTCTGGTGTCTGACAACAACTTCAGCACCACGCAGCGCAAGACGCAGTTCATTATTCTCCGGCTGGACTCACCGCTGCCGGATGAACAGTACTGGGACGGCAGCACCCCAATGGCGGACGGACGCGCGGGCGGCGGCGGCGGCGTCTGGCAACGCGGCACGACGGCGGAAAACTGGACGCGGGCGGGCGGCCTGATTAACGACGGCTGGGGAGGCAGGGTGGCCATTTTCCGCGGCGCACCCGGGACGGTCACCATTGATAATTCCGGCGGGCAGGTTTCGGCGCGCGAGCTGCGTTTTCTGGTCAGCGGCTATACCCTGACCGGTCAGGCGCTGAACATGGACCCGTCAGGCCTCACGGTGAGCGTGCCCGCATCAGTGGACGTGGCGACCGTTGAAGCTCCACTTACCGGTAATGGTCCGCTGACCAAAAGCGGTGCCGGTACGCTGGTGCTGAACGGCGACAGCACGGTGGCCGGCCCGGTGGAGGTCCGTGCCGGCCGGCTTACCGTCAACGGCACACTGACGGGTGCCATGACGGTAGACGGCTCAGCAGTCCTTGGCGGCAGTGGTCATACCGGTGGAATAACCTTACGTTCCGGAGCAACCCTGTCACCCGGCACCGTGGGAAAAACGCTGGCCGCCGAGGGTGACGTGGTCCTGGGGCCCGGCTCGCACTATGCCGCGACGGTATCGGCAGACGGCCGCAGCGACGCGCTGCGCAGCAGTGGACACATCACCCTCGGCGGCGCGGACCTGACCACCCTGTCGGCCACCACCGGCAACCTGCTGACGCAGCGGGAGGTGCAGTCGCTGGACGGCCGCCGCTTCCGCATCCTTGACGCCGCCGGCGGCCTCAGCGGGCGCTTCAGTACGGTTTCTCCCGCCTGGCTTTTTCTCGATGTGCACGCCGCCTACGACGCCACGGGCGTGACGCTGACCGCCGGGCGGAATGCCACCCCTTTTGCCGCACCTGCCGACACGCCTAACCGCCGCGCAGTGGCAGCAGCGGCTGACACCCTTCCTTCCGGTCACCCTGTCCGCGAGTCCCTGCTTGCCGTCAGCACCGCCGGTGAGGCCCGTTCTGCGTTCAGCGCACTCAGCGGCGGGCTTCACGCGGATGTGCTGGAAAGCCTGGCTGACCAGTCCGCTGCCGTCAGGACGGCGCTGGAAGATCATCTGCAGAGTAGCGGCGCTCCCTCCGCGACAGAAGCGCAGGCCGGTCACGGAGTGTGGGGGAAGCTGCTGGGGGCTCAGGGTCATGCCAGCGGGCAGGGCGGCGATTATGGCTACGACGACAGTGCATACGGCGCGCTGTTCGGTACCGACCTGACCGGCCGCAACGCGCGGGCAGGGGCGGCACTGGGCTACACCCGCTCATCGGTGGACGGCGGCGCGGACGGCAGCGCCTCGGGGGATAACGGCTGGCTGGCGGCGTATGGCTGCTGGACCCCGGGCGCGCTGACGCTCACCGCGGGCAGCGTGCTGGGCGTACATCGTGCTGAAACGGAACGGGGGGTGGCTTACGGCACCCAGCGTGACGCAGAGACCTCGCATTACGGAGCCCGGTCAGTGCAGGTTTTCGGCGGTGCCGCCTGGGATCTTCTTTCCGGGCCAGCGGTCCTGGCGCCCTTCACCGGTCTCCGCTGGGTTTCACTTTCGCGGGAGGCGCTGCAGGAAAGCGGCGGAGCGGCAGCGCTGAGTGCCGGCCGGGAGGAAATGCACGCGCTGCTGTCCGTGGCCGGATTAGAGGGCAGTACCGGCTGGCAGATTTCGCCCGCAGAACAGCTCCGCGTCTACGGACGTGCGGGCTGGCAGCACGCGCTGAGCGCGGTCAGCCGGGACGCCAGCCTTCACTTCAGCGCTGGCGAAGCCTTTACCGTTCGGGCCCCCGATGCGCCGCGTGACGCAATGCTGCTGAGGGCCGGGACTGAATGGCGCGCCGGCGAGGCTGTCGCGGTAACGGCCGGCTGGTCCGGTCTGCTGTCTTCCCGGCGGCAGGAAAACAGCATTGAAGCGGGCGTACGCTGGCAGTTCTGAACAGTTAAAAACGCTCTCATGAGAAACCGTTTGCGGAGGGCATTTCCGTCCGCGTGATTAATCCGGCCCGAAAGGGCGTACTCAGGGGTAAAGAATGCAACAACACTTATTCAGGCGCACAGCTGCAGGCATTGGTACCGGTATCAGCCTGCTGCTTTTGCAGGCCGGCGCACAGGCCGAACAGGCGCACGAGATGCTGAGCGGTTTTTCAGACATACAGAAGAACCGGCCGGATATTATCGCGCAGAACCTCCAGGACGTTAAGGACATCATGGCCGCCAGCACGCCGGCGGACCAGACGGCGGCGCAGGACGATGAAACGCATTACTCGGCGACACAGATTGCCGGACCCGCGCTGGGTGGCCTTCGCGCCCTGAATCCCGGCATTGACGGGACGGGCTGGAACTTCAACGACGTGGCGGCCGCGGCCGCCACTGAGGGAAAGAATTTTTACAATAACCCCCGCCCCTTCGTGGCGGATCCGTCCGTTCACAAGCTGCCCCGGGCAACCGGCAGCGGCAGCTCCTTTCCCAGCGGCCACACCTCCAAAGGCTACATGAATGCCCTCTACACCGCCTGGATTTTTCCGGAGCGCTTCCAGCAGATAATGACCCGCGCCAGCGAATACGGACTGCACCGCATCGTCAACGGCGTGCACTACCCGCTGGACGTTATCGGCGGCAGGATGGTCGGCGAATGGAGCTTTGCGGGGGTGATGGCCGGTAACGGCTGGCAGGCCGGTGCGCTGAAAAATACCGCGCAGAGCGTCCGGGCTGACATGCTTAAAGGCTGTAATGGCAGCAGTATCGCCGCATGTGCGGACGGAGGCAGCAGCGATGCGTTCGGCAACTACACCAAAAATCGGGCGGACTGGGAAACCCGGCTGACCTACAACCTGCCTGCGGTAGGGCCGGGGGATAAGCCCGCCGTGGTGCCGCAGGGCGCGGAATATCTCATCATGACACGCTTCCCTTACCTGAGCGCAGACCAGCTGCGCGAGGTGCTGCGCACGACCGAACTGCCGTCTGGCATTGTTCTGGATAACGGCGAAGGCTGGGCACGGCTGGACCTGTTCCGGGCGGCCGACGGTTACGGGGCCATTGATGCCGACACCACCGTGACCCTGGACGCGGCGCGGGCGACTGATGATACGCAGCCAGGCGCAGGCTACAACGCCAGCGACATCTGGCGTAACGACATCGGTGGCAGCGGCGTGCTGACCAAGGCAGGCAGCGGCGAACTGACGCTCACGGGGCACAACACTTTCGGTGGCCTCACCATAAGTGGTGGTACGCTGAGGCTGACGGGCATCAACGAATACTCACGAAACGTGAACGCAGGAGGTGGCACCCTGGTGCTGGAAAACGGCTCGCTGCGGACGCAGGGCGATATCGTTACGTCACCGGGCGCCACCCTGCGCCTCAGTGGTGGCACGCTGGGCTCAGAGAACGGTGACCTCCGCATTGCCGGCCGCACGGTACTTGTGGGGTCAGGGGAGATAAACGTAGCGCCGGGGCGTCAGGGCAGCATATCCGGCGAAGTCAGTGGCCCCGGGGGGCTGGTCAAGTCAGGCGCGGGAACGCTGTCACTTACCGGCAATAACAGCTATGCGGGCGGGACGCACGTGACCGCCGGGCGGCTTGACCTCGGTACATCGGTTGCCGCAGGCACCGGCACCATTGCACTCGACGACGGCACAACCCTCGGCTACAGCGACGGCATCACCGTGCTTAACCCCCTGCTGCTGAACGGGGCCGTGAACCTGGCTGTTGACAGCGGCGAAGCCACTCAGGCGGGCAGCCTCAGCGGTGCCGGGACTTATGCGCTGACGGGGGCGGGCCGGCTGAGCATTACCGGCGACGCATCAGGATTCAGCGGGCATACGGATATCAGCCAGACCTCCGTGAACGTGACCAGCGCCCTCGGCGGCAGCGTCAGCGTCAGGGACGGTGGCACGCTCGCAGCCAACGGGCCCCTGACGGCAACGGTGGATGTTGGCCGTGGCGGTGCCCTGAAAGGCAGCGGCAGCACCGGCAGCGTGCACGTCGGCAATGGCGGCACTGTGGCGCCCGGCAACTCACCGGGCACGCTGCGCGTGCTGGGCGACCTGACCATGGATAAAGGCTCCGTTTACCGCTGGGAAACGGAGGCCGCCACCGGCCTCAGCGATTTGCTGTCCGTTTCCGGTAAGGCCACCCTGTCAGGCGGACAGGTTCTGCACGCCGGGGAGGCCGGCACATATTCACCGCTGGCCACCTACACCATCCTGACGGCGGCGGGCGGTATCAGCGGGCAGTTTGACGGCGTTGCGTCGGATTATACTTTCCTGACGCCGCAACTGGGCTACACGCCCGACAGCGTCACGCTGCGCCTGGTGCGCAACGACGTCAGCTTCGCTTCCGTGGCGCAGACGTATAACCAGCGCGGGGTGGCACAGGCGGCTGAACACTTCTCTCCTCTGGGGGCGCTGTACGGCAGTCTGGCCGTACTGAACGCTCCGCAGATGCGTACGGCGCTGGGCAGCCTGTCCGGCGAAGGTTATGCCTCTGCCGCGACCGCGCTATCTGAAAACAGCCGGTTCCTGCGCAACGCGGCGCTGGACAGGCTGCGCGAACATCACGGCAGCGGCGTTAACGCCTGGGTGCGCCCCTGGAAGTCAGACGGCACGCTGTCGGGGGGCAGCCAGTCTGCTGGTTCGCTGGAAGGCAGCTCGTCTGGCATCATGGTGGGCGTGGACGGGGGCACTGACGGCGGCTTCAGGGCGGGCGTGCTGGCCGGCACCGGCTCGTCCTCCTGGAATGCGGGCGGCGGAAGCACGAACAGTGATGACCATCTGTTCGGACTCTACGCCGGCGGTCAGTCCGGACAGGTCGCGCTGCGCGCCGGAGCAGGATATAGCCACCATAACCTGGATACCCGTCGCAGCGTGAGTTTTGAAGGCTTCAGCGAACAGGAGAAGGCGGGCGCACATGCGTCCGTCATGCAGGCGTTTGGCGAGGCGGGGTACGTCATGGAGACCGGAGCCCTGATAGCAGAACCCTATGCCGGCATAACGGCGGTGAAAACCCGGCTTGGCAGCGTCAGCGAGACCGACGGTGAGGCCGCGCTTCGAACCGCAGGCGGTGACCAGACCAGCACCTTTTCCACCGCCGGACTGCGTGCATCGTGGAGCCTGACGGCCGGCAGGGTTAGCGTGCGGCCGTATACGGACGTGGCATGGCGACACGTGCTGAGTGGCGTAACGCCGGCGCGCGAAATGACGTTTGCAGATACCGGCGCCGGCTTCCGCGTCCGGGGAGCGCCGCTCAGCGCCGATGCCGCCGTGGCCGGTGCCGGCATTGAACTGGCAGACGCGGGAAAAGAGACCAGCCTGACGCTCGGGTGGAACGGAATTTACGGTGAAAACGGGCGTCAGGAGAACGCCGGCAACCTGACGCTGAACGTGGCGTTCTGATCCGGGCGCAATGGCTTAATTATCCTTATATCTGAAGCAGAGCCCGCCGGGGAAAATCACCTCCACGGCTCTGCTTTCAGCACAGTAACAAACCAGGAAATACTGGTTTTTTCGGCTCCTCATGATTTTTCAGCATCTGCAATAATTTTGTAAACGCTGGAGCGTGCAATCTTCATTTCTCTGGCAATATCAGTTGCGCCCGTGCCCCGGCAGTAAAGCACCATCACTCTGGTTCTGTCGATAGTTCGTCTGCGACCAAACCGGATACCTTTTAGTTTCGCTTCCTGTCTGCCTTCATTGGTGCGCTCCAGTATCCTCCGCCGTTCAGCCTGCGCGACGGCAGACAGGATGGTAACTACCATCTGACCCATTTCGCCGTCAGTACATATCCCGTCATCAATGAAACGGACGGCCACGCCTTGAGCGTCGAATTCCTTTATCAGATGGATCATATCGGCGGTATCCCGGCCAAGATGGTCGAGCTTCTTCACCAGAATGGTATCGCCTTCCTCCACCTTCATACGCAGCAGATCAAGCCCCGGACGATCGACTGAGCTGCCGGATGTCTTGTCGGTAAAGATGCGGTGGGCTTTCACGCCTGCGTCTTTGAGCGCTCTGATCTGGATATCGAGGGACTGCTGACTGGTTGAGACCCGTGCGTAACCAAAAAGCCGTATAAAAGTGTATCCTAAATCAAATATCGGACAGATGGTGTCTGTTTTAACGAAAAAATCGATTTAACGGACACATTAATGAAGCCGATTTTCGGTGTCTGACAATTTATAACATTTCGGACGGTTGCAAAAATGTTACTAAATACCCGTCAGGCAGGGAGGCCGATATGCCCGTTGATTTTCTGACCACTGAGCAGGAACTGAATTATGGTCGCTATGTTGCAGAACCCAATGACGTGCAGCTGGCGCGCTATTTTCATCTTGATGAACCGGATCTTGCTTT
>NZ_NHZE01000131.1:0-18616 GCF_002207995.1 Pantoea sp. VS1 | reverse complement strand
GCCGGTAACCGCCAGCGTGGTGGATGATGTTCTGCCGCCGGTCAGTATTGCGCCCTCATCGGCGGGTGCATCATCACGTATGCCCACCTCTCCGCTGGAGGACTCGATGGAAGAAGTCTCGATGACCTTCGCGGAACACGTTGAGCGTAAAAGCAAGGCGTTGAATCAGCGGAAAGTGGTGGCACCGCCGGGTAGCCGGGCAATGCAACATATTGAACGCATTGAGAAGTTAGACGAGCTGATGAAGCTGCTGGAGCACCCGCAGCATGCCCAGCTGGAAACCCTGAATCAGAAGATGCAGACCCTGTTGCAACGCTCGCCCTCTCCGCATCTGGATGAGCTGCTGGAAGCCGCAGGCCATGACCCTGTGCGCTGTGACGTGGTGTTACGTCACACCTTGGTCCAGGCGCAGCGGGCGCAAAACACCGAACTGGCCAGCAGCGCAGTACAGAGTCTGGAGATGCTGCATAAGGAAAAAGGCGCCGAAGTCAGCGCCGGGCTGAATACCGCCAGCGCCATTGCCAGTTTCAGTACCGATCCGACACAGAAACAGGCCATGCGCCAGCTCTACTACCAAACCATTGTCCACCTGCAATCAGGTAACGCGATGCTCGATGCGCTGCTGAACAGCTTTGGCAGCGTGCACTTTAATCAGGGATTACGCACCTTACAGCGCGCCTTGTCGGACGATCTTGCCGCGCGCAGTTCTTCCATCCCACGACGCGCGCTGCAAAAAATCCTCGCCAGCCTTCAGGATGCGGGCAATATCAGCCAGACGCTGACCGCCAGCAAAATTTTGCTCAAGCGGCTGGGCGGCAAGCTGCCGGACGTCAACTTCAGCCCGTTGGAGCTGACCCGCCGCCTGCTGAATCTGAGCGGCAACGGTGCTTACCTGCGCGACCTGCAAAACCTCTCGCGCGATGTGGCCGGTCAGCAACCCCATCACCAGGTGCTATTTCTTAGCGGGCTGGTGCCGCTGGTCTACCACCTGCCGCTGGGACTGTGGCGGGATGATAAAAGTAAAAACCGCCAGATGGCGTTAAATCTGCTGCGCACGGTGATCAGCGAATACGCTGCACATGAGCCGCGCGCCACTCTGTCACAACCTAGGGCGGCGTTATAAATGAGTTCTCTGTTTGTCTGGCTGAACCGTCTCGCCATCAGTGCGATGCAGCGCTCGGAAGTAGTGGGTGCCACCATTGTCATGTCGATTGTCTTCATGATGATCATCCCGCTGCCTACCGGCCTGATCGACGTGCTGATCGCGCTGAATATCTGCATTTCCTCGCTGCTGATCGTGCTGGCGATGTATCTGCCGAAACCGCTGGCCTTCTCGACGTTTCCGTCGGTGCTGCTGTTAACCACCATGTTCCGCCTGGCGCTGTCGATCTCCACCACCCGACAGATTCTGCTGCAACAGGATGCCGGTCATATTGTTGAAGCCTTTGGTAATTTCGTGGTTGGCGGCAATCTGGCGGTCGGTCTGGTTATCTTTTTAATCCTGACCGTGGTGAACTTTCTGGTGATCACCAAGGGCTCGGAGCGTGTGGCAGAAGTGGCCGCGCGTTTCACCCTTGATGCGATGCCGGGCAAACAGATGTCGATTGACAGTGACCTGCGTGCAGGACTGATTGAAGCGCATCAGGCGCGTCAGCGCAGGGAAAACCTGGCAAAAGAGAGCCAGCTGTTTGGTGCGATGGATGGCGCCATGAAGTTTGTCAAAGGGGATGCGATTGCCGGGCTGGTGATTGTGTTTATCAATATGATCGGCGGCTTCGCTATCGGCGTGCTGCAAAATGGTATGGACGCCAGCGCGGCGATGCATATCTACTCGGTACTGACCATCGGTGACGGCCTGATCGCCCAGATCCCGGCACTGCTTATCTCACTGACCGCCGGGATGATCATCACCCGCGTTTCGGCTGACGGTCAGCAGGTGGATGCCAACATTGGTCGCGAAATTGCCGAGCAGCTGACCAGCCAGCCGAAGGCCTGGATTATGTCTGCCGCCGGGATGCTGGGTTTTGCCCTTTTGCCCGGCATGCCAACCGCGGTCTTTATTGTGATTAGTGCCGTGGCGCTCGGCAGCGGTTTGTTCCAGCTGTGGCGCACCAAACAGGAAACCAACCAGCAGGAGGCCAGCCAGCGCCAGGCGCAGCAGCTGGCCCCGGAGGAGAACGGTAATCAGGATTTGCGTCGCTTTAACCCGACCCGCGCCTATCTGTTGCAGTTCAGTCAGGGCCATCAGAACAGTGAAGCGTCCACGGCACTGATCCAGAATATCCGTCGGCTGCGTAACCGGCTGGTTTACCACTTTGGCTTTACCCTGCCCAGCTTCGACATTGAATTCTCGCCGATGCTGGCTGATGACGAATTCCGCTTCTGCGTTTATGAAATCCCGCTGGTCACCGCCACCTTTGCCGTTGAACATCTGGCGGTAAGAAAAAACAGCTTTGACGCCTGGCTCAGTGAACAGGCTGACGGTGCTGAGCATCCTATGATGCAGGGCGTGGCGGAGCGCGATGAAACGCACTGGTGCTGGCTGCCGCCTGACCATCCGCTGCTGCAACAGGATGACCAGCGGATGTGGAACGCCAGCGACCTGATTATGCTGCGCATGGAGCAGGCGATTCATCAGAGCGGATCGCAATTTATCGGCTTGCAGGAGAGCAAATCGATCCTCAACTGGCTGGAGAGCGAGCAGCCGGAGCTGGCGCAGGAGCTGCAACGTATTATGCCGCTGTCGCGTTTTGCCGCCGTACTGCAACGGCTGGCCTCCGAGCGCATGCCATTGCGTTCCGTGCGAACCATTGCAGAAACGCTGATCGAGCACGGCCAGCATGAGCGTGACAGCGCTGCGCTGACCGATTTCGTACGTATCGCGCTGAAAGAACATATCTGCCACCAGTATCTGCAACCCAACGGGCTGGATGTCTGGCTGCTGACCCCGGAAACCGAAGAGCTGCTGCGTGACTCCCTGCGCCAGGCCCAGAGCGAAACCTTCTTCTCGCTGGCCCAGGATTACGGCATCAGCCTGCTGCATCAGATGCGCCAGGCCTTCCCGGCTTATGACAATAATCAGGCGCTGATCCTTGTCGCCCAGGATTTACGCAGCCCGCTGCGCGCGCTGCTGAAAGATGAGTTCCACGCCGTGCCGGTCCTGTCCTTTGCGGAATTAACCAGTAATGTTGCCATCAATGTGCTGGGACGGCTCGATTTACAACAGTCACCGCCAGACCTCCAGGAAAATGACTCATGCATGAATTACGCGTACTGACCGGGCTGCATCGCGGTGCAGCGTTGCCCCTGAGTGGCGAACAATGGTGGATAGGTGCCGCAGAGGATGCCGATCTGGCCCTGTACGACCCGGGGATCAAAGATCGCCACTGCCAGCTTCTTAAAACCGTGCAAGGCTGGGTGGTAAAGGCACTGGAGGGACCGCTGAACGACAATGAAGGCCAGCGGTGTGAAGAACTGAGCAACCTGCAACCGGGGACGGCTTTCGCCATTGGCCATATCTGGCTGAGCATCGTCAGTGCCGCCACGCCGTGGCCGGAAGAAGCCAGTAAGCCGCAACCGGCAGAAGAAGCCCCGGTGCTGGCTGAACCGGCGGTAACGGCCACTGCGGAGACCGCCCCGGCGGTGGTGGCGCAGGAGAAAGAGCCGCTGCCGTTCTGGGCAAAAGTGATTTATGCGGTGCTGATCCTGCTGCTGGTGATGATGCTGGGAAGCTGGCTGCTGAACGCCAGCGTGGCCTCGCCTTCTGCGCCACCTGCCCCGGGTAAACCGCAGCTGAACAGCGTGGGACGTACGCGACAGATCATCAACGGCATGCTGCTGGATCGCGGGCTGGAAAAACAGGTTGCTGTCGCTTCGGACAACAACAGCCTGACGTTAAGCGGCAACCTCTCCTACGACGATAATCAGCGTCTGCAACGCATGATGCGCACCTTCTATCACCACTATGATGTACGCTTGGCCATCCATAACAAGGCCAGTACCGTCAGCGCAAAACTGCCGTTTAACATCGTGCAGATCACCAGCGGCACACACGCCAATATCGTCACCGACGGCGGCCAGCGCATATTTATTGGCGATGAAGTTGACCAGCTGCGTCTGGTGGCGATTAACAGTGACAGCATTGAATTTGCCGGACGCGAAAACATCAGGGTGAAGTGGTAATGAGCGCGCTACGCCAGCAGCTGGCGCAGTGGGAAGAGCAGCAGCAGCAGCGCCTTGGCCGCTATGCGCCGGTCAGGCGCTACGGTCGGGTTACCGGCATCAGCGGGATCCTGATCGAATGCAGCCTGCCCGATGCGCGCATTGGCGATCTGTGCCGCATCCTGCGCAGCGACGGCGGCAGCGTCCTCTCTGAGATTGTCGGTTTCAGCCCGCAGAAAATTCTGCTGTCGGCGCTGGGCGCGCTGGACGGTATTTCTCAGGGGGCGATCATTATTCCGCTCTATCTGCCGCACAGTATCTGCGTCAGCGACCAGCTGCTGGGCAGCGTGTTGGATGGCTTTGGTCGGGCGCTGGAGCCAAGCGGATGCAGCGCGTTTGCCGAGCCGGGCAGCGCGGTCCGTTCAGTGCCGGTGCTGAACGATGCCCCGCCGCCTACCGAACGCCCATGCATCGACACCCCGCTACCGACCGGGCTGCGCGCCATTGACGGACTGCTGACTATCGGTACGGGGCAGCGGGTAGGCATTTTCGCCGGGGCGGGCTGTGGTAAAACCACCCTGCTGGCAGAGCTGGCGCGTAACACGCCGTGCGATGCCATTGTTTTCGGGCTGATTGGCGAACGTGGTCGTGAACTGCGCGAATTTCTCGATCACGAGCTGGATGACGAGCTGCGCAGCCGCACCGTGCTGCTATGCGCCACCTCTGACCGCAGCAGTATGGAGCGCGCCAGAGCCGCGTTTACCGCCACTGCGATTGCCGAAGCGTTTCGTGCTGAAGGCAAAAGCGTGCTGCTGATTGTCGACTCCCTGACCCGTTTTGCCCGTGCCCAGCGCGAGATTGGCCTTGCTCTTGGCGAGCCGCCGGGACGTGGCGGGCTGCCCCCGTCGGTTTACACCCTGCTGCCACGGCTGGTGGAGCGGGCGGGACAGACCCGCCAGGGGGCCATTACCGCGCTCTATTCGGTGCTGATTGAGCAGGACTCGATGAACGATCCGGTGGCTGATGAAGTCCGCTCGCTAATTGACGGCCATATCGTGCTCAGCCGCCGCCTGGCTGAACGTAACCACTACCCCGCCATTGATATCCTTGCCAGCCTCAGCCGTACCATGAGCAATGTGGTGGACCGCGAGCATATGATGCAGGCCGGACGTATTCGCAGCCTGATGGCGGCCTATAAGCAGGTAGAGATGCTGATCCGCCTGGGAGAGTATCAGCCGGGCAACGACATCCTGACCGATGCCGCCGTCAATGCTAACGACGTGATTAATCACTATCTGCGCCAGTCAATGCGCGCCCCCGACCCGTTAGAACATATTCTCAGTCAACTTGCCGAGGTCAGCGCCCATGCCCCTGATTGAAGATGAGCTGGAACAACAGGACAGCCAGCTGGAAAGCCTGCAACAGGCGCTGAATGTGCTGATGCCAATCCGCCGCCAGCGTCTGAGTCGTGCGCAACGCCAGCAACGTCAGCATCAGACACGGCTGGCCGAGGCGCAGGCACAGCAGCAGGCAGAAGAAGAACAGCTGGTGCAGGACCAGCAGCACTATCAGTTGCAACGCGAACGCCTGCAACAGCAGCAATCCTCAAGGGAAAAACTGACCCGCCATGTCAACAATGAGCTGAGCGCCTTACAGGCGGTGGGTCAGCAGCAGCAGCAGTGTCAGCAGGCGGAACAGAGCTGTCATCAGGCCGCTTATATGCTGGAACAGGCGACAGAATGGACGCGTGAACAGCAAAAAGCGGTAGAGAAGCTGGAATATTTATCGGAACACCTGGAGGACGCGTGAAGAATACCAATACAACGGGATACCCGGACCGGGTGCCATCCCCTCAGCGCCAGGCTCAGCCGGATGAGCGCTATCGCGAGCGTATCCCGGCAACCCGCCTGCGTCAGCAGGAAAGCAGAGAGTCGCTGAGCGCGCTGGGTTCGCTGTTTTTTGCCAGCACCACCGAATTTATGCCTGAGCACCAGACGGTGCAGGATGAAGCCCCGTCGCCGGACTGGCAGCAACTGCACGAGGAGTTACACGAGCGCATCGCCAACAATGCCGACGAGGATTGCGCCTTTACGCTGCTGTTGCCGGAGGCCGGTGAAGTCGATGTCACGCTGGCCCGTGGTCAACCGGCGGGCTGGGAGATTTCACTGCGTTTTTCGCCGCAGGTCTGGCGCCAGTGGCAGCGCCGGGAAATCCTCTGTCGCCGTCAGTTAAGTCAGTCGCTTAACGCCCCGGTACGGCTGAAAATTGAGCAGGGAAGCGCATAATGAGTGAGGTCACCCGGCTGCATTTTCCCCGTCTCACCCGCACGGAGGTCCGCTCACAGAACCTGCTGGCACGCGCGCACTGCTTTCCTTTCACTCTCGGTGACGAAGCCGGTGAGCTGTATCTGCTGCCGGGCGAGGCATCATCCCCGGCAACCTTCAGCCACTGGCGCTGTGCGCTGGGCCACTTTTCGCTGGCAGACGCCACACCGGTGCTTAATCTGCTGTCGCTGTCGCCTTTCAGCGCCCTGCACAGCCTCTGCGCTGAGGATGAATGGCAGACAATATTATTTAATCAGTACCTCAGTCCGGAACTGGCGCGCTTATTTGGCGACATAACAGTAAGTGACGTGCAGGAACAGCATGAATTATGCGCCAGACTTCATGTCCAGCTGGGTGAGCGTCATGCAGAGTGCCCGCTACAGCTAAGCCATTCAGGGCTGGCACACTGGCTGAAGCAACCCGGCTGGCAGAAGAGCCACAGCACGCTGCCAGATACGCTGGTTTACAGCCAGCCGCTGGTTCTGGGGCGCATTACCCTGCACACGCCGCAGTTGCAGGCGTTGAGCGCAGGCGATGTGCTGGTTCCTCCGGTCAGCTATTTCACCCCGGATGGTCAGGGCAACCTGATCCTCGCCGGGCAGCAGTTACACGGCGAATTGCAGTTGCCTCAACACTTTTTGCTTACTCATATGGAGAGTACCGCCTTGGATCCTTATGCTGCTGATGAATTTGACGCTGTGTCCCAGCCTGAAACGCTTACCACCGATGAGAATACGCAGCTGGCCTCGCTGCCGCTGTCGCTGGAGGTGCGCTGTGGCCGTACCCGACTGATGCTGGGCGAACTGCAACAGTTACAGGCAGGCAGCGTACTGACGCTTGATAATGTGACGCCCGGCGAGGCCGGTTTGTACCACGGCGATACGCTGATCGCACACGGTGAGCTGGTGGATGTGGAAGGCCATCTTGGATTACAACTGACCCGGCTGCTGCTGACCTCGCAGCAGGAGGCCGGATGAATACCGAACAGTTCGATCCGATGACCTTTGCCCTGTTCCTTGGGGCATTGTCACTGATCCCGATGCTGATGATCGTCTGCACCTGCTTTTTGAAAATCTCGATGGTGCTGTTGATCACCCGCAATGCGATCGGTGTGCAGCAGGTGCCGCCGAACATGGCGCTGTATGGCATTGCGCTGGCGGCAACGCTGTTTGTGATGGCCCCGGTATTTAACCAGATGCAGCATCAGTTCAGCCAGGCTCCCGCCGATTTATCCAGTATGGATAACCTGAAAACCAGCGTTACCAACGGGGTGGCCCCGCTGCAGAAATTTATGACCCACAATACCGATCCGGACATCCTGATCCATTTGCAGGAAAACAGCGTGCGGATGTGGCCGAAAGAGATGTCGGACAACGTCAGCAAAGACAATCTGCTGCTGGTGATCCCGGCCTTCGTGCTGTCGGAATTGCAGGCCGGATTTAAAATCGGGTTCCTGATCTATATCCCGTTTATCGTTATAGACCTGATTGTCTCTAACGTACTGCTGGCACTGGGTATGCAGATGGTGGCCCCGATGACCCTGTCGCTGCCGCTGAAGATGCTGCTGTTTGTGTTGATTAATGGCTGGACCCGCCTGCTGGACGGCTTATTTTACAGTTACCTCTGAGGCAAGCATGGAAATACTGAATCTGTTCAAACAGGCGATGCTGCTGGTGGTACTGCTCTCCGCTCCGCCGCTGCTGGTGGCGGTGATTGTCGGGGTGCTGGTGTCATTGTTACAGGCGGTGATGCAGTTGCAGGATCAGACCCTGCCCTTTGCCATTAAGCTGGTGGCAGTGGGTATTGCGCTGGCGCTGAGCGGCCGCTGGATCGGCGTTGAGCTGCTTGAACTGGCCCAGCAGGCCTTCTCCATGATCCCACAGACCGGGGCATAGCCATGGCTAACGATGCCATCCACACCCTCTATCAATACCTGTTTGCCCTGACGCTGGGCACTGCGCGCATCTACCCCTGTCTGATTCTGGTTCCGGTATTTTCATTCAATATTCTGAAAGGCATGGTGCGCACCGGCGTAGTGCTGGCGCTGGCGCTGGTTCCGGCGCTGGGTTTACAGGCGCAGCTGGCGGTGCAGATGCCTGACTGGCCGCAGCTGATCGCGTTGATCCTGAAAGAGGTGGTGATTGGTATCCTGCTGGGGCTGATTATCGGGATGCCCTTCTGGCTGTTTCAGTCGGTGGGGGCACTGTTCGATAACCAGCGTGGCGCCCTGATTGGTGGCCAGCTCAACCCGGCGCTGGGCAGCGATGTCACCCCGCTCGGCCTGCTGCTGCAACAGACGCTGATTTTGCTGCTGATCCTTGGCGCGGGTTTAAGCGGCGTCACCCAGATTATCTGGGACAGCTACCGTATCTGGCCGGTGATGCAGTGGTTGCCGTTACCGCATCAACAGGGATTTGAGCAGTATCTGAGCCTGCTGGCCGACACCTTCAGCCATATCATCATTTACGCCGGCCCGCTGGTGGCGCTGCTGCTGATGCTGGATTTCAGTATCGCCATCCTCAGCCTCTACAGCCCGCAGTTGCAGGCGTTTGTGCTGTCCGTTCCGGCGAAATGCCTGGTCGGCCTGCTGTTTTTTGTGCTGTATATCCCCACGCTGAATGCGCTGGGAGAGGGACGTCTGGAACTGCTGCCCGATCTGAGCAAGATGATGCCACTGCTGTTGGGAGGTCATTAGCATGTCGGAAAAAACGGAAAAACCCACGGCGAAAAAGCTTCAGGATGCGCGTCGCAAAGGTCAGGTTCCGCAAAGTCAGGACGTTCCCAAACTGCTGATTTGCGCCGGGGTGGTGGAAACGGTGCTGGCGCTGGATGACGTCGGGATGCAGAAGCTCCAGGCACTGATGATGTTGCCGCTTGCACGCCTTAATCAGCCTTTTGAGCTGGCACTGAATGAAGTGGTCGGCAGCGCGCTGGTGCTGGTTGCCACCTTTTGTGGCCTGACGGTGGCGGTGGCGGCGCTGCTGCGTATTATCGGCGGCTGGGTGCAGTACGGTCCCCTGTTTGCCCCGGAAGCGCTGAAGCCCGATTTCAACCGACTTAACCCGATCAATCAGTTCAAGCAGATGTTTTCGGTTAAAAAACTCACCGACATGCTGAACAGCATCCTTAAAGCAGCCGCCATCTGTACCATTTTCTATCTGGTGCTGACGCCGGATCTCGAATCCCTTTCCCGGCTGGCTTATGGCGATCTGGACAGCTTCTGGCCTGCGGTAGAGGTGATGCTGACCCGCGTGTCACGTCAGACGCTGATGACGCTGCTGGTGCTGACCATGCTGGACTTTGGCCTGCAAAAATACTTTTTCCTCAAGCAGCAGCGTATGAGCCATCAGGATATTCGTGACGAGCACAAACAGTCCGAGGGCGATCCGCATATGAAAGGCCACCGTCATGCGGTAGCGCATGAGTTGCTGAACGCCCCGGCGGCCCCGGTAAAAAGCAAACCGGTCGAGGAGGCCGACCTGCTGCTGGTCAACCCCACCCACTATGCGGTGGCGCTCTATTACCGTCCGGAGCTGACGCCGCTGCCGCGCATTATCTGTAAAGGCGAGGATGGGGATGCCAAAGCGCTGATCGCCAGGGCGCAGAAAGCCAATATCCCGGTGATCCGCTTTATCTGGCTGGCACGAACGCTCTATCGTTCTGAGGAAGGCCAGATGATCCCCCGTCATACGTTGCAGGCGGTAGCGCAGGTTTATCGGGTGCTGCGTGAGCTGGACGATCAGATAACCGATGAGGTGATCGAGCTGGAAGCGGAATAGCGGGAACTTTTGTCTGCCGTATACCACCTATATGCTGAATGAGTCGGGCAGAGAGCCTGAAACATGCCGGGTCAAACCAAAGCATATTGTGTAAGGAACATGGCCAATGAATATGATAATGACCGCCACCCCCCACCCTGACGATGTTAATCAAATCCGCCAGAAACTGATGGCGTTCAATGCACAACATGTTGATGTTGGACAGATAAAAGATATCGCCGTTTTTCTCAATGACGCTGAAGGCAACAAAATCGCCGGCCTGCTCGCCGTCACCTGGGGGAACTGGATGCATATTCATTTTTTGTGGGTCGATGAAGCGCTGCGCAGAACCGGTCATGGGGCCAGGCTGTTGCAGGCCGCCGAGCAGGAAGCTATCGTACGTGGCTGTCAGCGCGTTTGTGTCGATACCTTCAGTTTTCAGGCGCGGGAGTTCTATGAGAAGCAGGGCTACCGGCTGCAAATGACGCTGGAGCAGATGCCGCAGCATCATCGCCAGCATTATCTGGTTAAGCAGCTGGACGCTGCCAGCTGTGCGCTTTCCACCACGAATTAATCGCATCCGGACGCAGTCAGTGTGAAGACGGGCAGCGCGCAGGAACCGCAGCGTACATGCAGTACGTGAGGACTCCGGGCACTGCCCGGAGTCAGAATGACAAGAAAACCAACCTGAGGGACAGGAACTATGTTTTGCAAACACTACACCGTCGACCCAAACCATGTTGATTTTCAGGGCGTGGTCGATGGTCTTTACTATCCGTTCTATCTGGAATGGGCACGCCATGCTTATATGGCTGAAGCGCTGGGACTGGTTCTTGAAGAGGAATTTAAACAGGGGCGTATTCATATGCTGCTGGAGTATACCCTCAGCTTCAAAAAAAGCCTGAAGGCAGGTGACGAGCTGGTGGTGACCTGTCAGCCGGTAAAAAACGAAAAACGCAGCCGGGTGAATTTTTTCCAGCAGATTCTGGTTAACGATGTGGTGTATGCCGAAGCAACCTTTACCGCTACCTGTCTGACCAATGGCCGCCCCGGTATTCCTGCCAGCCTTGCGGCTATCCTCGAATAATCTGTACTGTATACGGGCGCATCCGCGCCTGTATTCATCGTGAAAGATCAGCCAGTCATTAAGCCACGCTCCCATTCTAATCCTTGCATTCAGGCCGTCATACAGCACTACGCTCTCTGAGTTTACCCAGCGATCTCACCCCGGTTTTGTCATTCCGTCCGGCATAGCAAAATTCAGACTCCCCTTGACTGAAAGCCTGTTTTTATCGGTTTTTGATATTTTTCCTCGCCGTTTTTTATCAAAGTTAATTTTCATAAAAAAATGCTTACCAACTCGATAACCAGGAGATTTTATGAAAATAGCGAATTATTTATGCGCACATTTATTTCACAGTAGCAAGGCTGCTTTAAGGCTGGCAATGACTGATACAAAATACCTTCCCATGGCGGAAGACATTATTTCAATAAAAAACCAGGATGCACACAAGCGACTTATGAAAGAAGGGGACAGTGCAAATGAATACTTCAGGTTAAATTATAAGATCATGAAATATGAAATTTTTTGAAAAAAAATTTCATATATTACTCACGGTGGCAATGCCAGAAATGAAGAGATCGCTTTTGTCGATAAAGTCACAGGGGAGGCGGTAATAAAAAAGAAATTTTATATTAACCACCAGGCTGATCAGGGTATTTCACCGCAGAGTTACAGAAATTTCAGTTCAAATGATTAAAGCATTTTAGTTGCATGAGCAACATGGACGCACCACAGCAATGTGCAAAAAAATATAACGTATAAAAGACGTTAAGTTATTGCACATTGACTGTGGATCATATGTCAGACTTACCAGACATTTTAGTGCGCTTTCGGAATACCAAACTGATCCAGTACCGGATCAACGTTATGATCAAAGCGCTTCTGCTCTTTGTGCTTATTGACCGCGCTGACGATAGAACTGATGCCAAAACCAATCGCTATCGCGCCATCAACCACCCAGCCTACCGGACCGGCTGCGGCACCAATGGTGCTGGCTGCGGCCATCGCCGTGCCTTCTCCGGCAACCATCCCGACCGCACGTCCGGCCGCCATGCCCGCCATACGACCAAAGCTGGCGGTGGCTTCGCGCCCGGTGCTCTTCAACGCAGTATCCACGCCCAGTTTAGCCAGTTCGCTACTGCCATGCACACCGTCGTAGATCGCTTTCGCGGCCCCGGCTTTGTTGCCGCTTGCCAGCATGCTGGATACGGAGAACAGCCCGGCCACCCCGGCAGCGCTGCTCATACCGGTTTTCATCAGCCCTTTCATGCCGGTAGCGGGACCATCTTTATTCAGCGCTTTGTCTACTGAACTCAGCATCTCTTTACCGCTCATTTTTTTCACATCGCCAGAGAGCAGGCCAGCCTGCTTCAGAGTTTTCAGCATATCCACTCCTCTCTTGCCCACCTTCAGTGAATCCATTACCGCTTCGGTATAGCCGTCCTGCTTCAGGTTCGTCACTTCCTTTGGCAGAACCGATTCATACAGTGATTTTTTCATATCGGAGAGCTGAAGGATTTGCTGGGCATCGGCATGTTTGCCCTTGATGTTGTCTTTGACGTAGCCGCCCTGAGCAATCTGTTGCTGAAAAGAGGTGTTCAGTTGCTCGCTCAGCCCCGGTTGTCTGGCCACCACCTCTTTCGCCGTCGGCACGCTGTCGCCACGCAGTGAATGCTGCAAACTCAGTTCATCTGTCAGCCCCTGAAGTGCATCGCTGTAATCCGGCGCAGACTTTTTATCCTTCTGTCCCGCCTGTATGCGCTGCATGTCGTCACTGAGGGTTTTGCCTGATGCCACCTCGCCATAACGCTGATCGAGCGCCTGACGCAGGCCCTTATCTCCGTTGATCAGCGCTTTGCTCTGGGCCGGAACCGCCTTGTTCAGATAGTTATTCACCGCCGGATCTTTTTGTAGCTGATCGATCTTTTCGTTCAGTGCCTGTTCTGTTTTTGTGGTGTTGCGCAGGCTGCGCCCGGCCTGCACCGTTTTCAACGTCTGTTGCAGCTTAACCATCACCGCCGCTTTTTCTGCACCACTGTATTTATCAGGGTGGTCAAACACATCTTTATTCAGCCGGCTGGTGTCAACATTGGCAGTGGCATTTACCAACGCCGCCTGATTGATCAACTGGGCAAAATCGCCCCCGTTGGTTGGTGCCTGTTTTTTAATCCAGTTATCAATATTTTTATTGCTGAAGCGACTGTCAGGACCGTGCTCGGCCAGTTTCTTTCCGGTGACACCGCCCTGATCAAGCTCGGCAAGCAGCCCCGGCGAGGAGAAACTGCGGGCAGCCTGACGCAGGGAACCGGACAGCCCTGGATTCTGTTTCACCAGGTTATTCAGGTCGTCAGCCGACATATCCTTACCGGCTTTACCGTTTTCCAGTCCCGCCACCCGCAATATTGGGCCATTGGCACGCAGCATTGCCGCCTCTGCCACCATCTGGCGGGAACCTTCATCGGCATTCGGGTTCTTTTTCAGGTAGTCGGAAATGTCTTTATCCGCGGCATCCTGCGCTTTGTTCATCCGTGAAATAAAGCCTTTGTAATCGTCTTTGGTGACTTTGCCGTCCGGATTATCGCCATGTTTGCCTGCATCAATGGCGTTTTTCAGCGCCGGATTGGCATCGATATAGGCCTGTGCCCGCTGCGCATCCGGGCCGCCGTCCAGTACCATTTGCGCGGCGGCCATCGGACGATTGAGCTCCTTTTCTGCCTGCAAACGTTGATCGGCTGGCAGGTTAGCCACCATCGGCTCCCATTTTTTCAGTTTATCCGGGGAGGAGAGCGGTGAGTTATCAAGAAAATCTCCCGAATGGTCCGCGCTGGCGACCTGACCTGAAGCCGAAGTCGTCTGCCCGCTGGTGGGTGCTGCCGGAGCAGATACCGTTGAGGTCGGCTGGGCGGGTGCTGCCGCCGTGGCTGTCGGCGCTTCGTCGGTTGAACCTGCGGCGGTGGTCGTCGGCGCTGTGGCCGTGGTGCTGCCCGCGACAGCACCTGCTGACGGATTCGCAGTGCTGGTTGTCTGGCTGGTTTTGCCGGGCGCAGCAGGGGGACTGCCCTGCGGCGATTGTCTCAGAGCGGCAGGTGCTTTCGCTGCATCCCCTCTTTGCGCCACGACTGCCTGCAAAATAGAGCGGATCATCCCGGAAAGAGTTAACGCAACCGCAACATCCTGCTGCATTCCAGGCATAGCGCCAAACTGGATATTCTGACCCGCTGGCGTTTTAACCGCCGTCTGCTGCGAGGTTGTTTCAGGCGAAATAAGTGAGTTCTGACTGAATGATGATGGTGTTGACGAAACGCGCATGCTGACTTCCCCCAATAAAAAGGCCGTGTCGCTTACCACGGCGACAAAATTTCTTTACCGGGTTTATGTTGCCTGCTGTGAGACTGGGTTCCCGAAAAAATCTCATTCTGCCCTTTCCGGGACTTTATGCTGTGCCTGACTCGGGTTGTGGATTTAATAACCAGCCGGGCCGTTATTCATACTGGCCTGTCGCCACCCTGTTGGCATCGAGTGGCTTTCCGCCAGCGTATCCTGAAGCCGGAGAGTGATAAGTGATTCTGCTGCGTGACGGAAAGCGTTGCCGACTGTCGGAGAACGGATATGATGATTTAATGTCATGCTAAGTCCGGAGAAAAGTGAAAATTCTGGCCCCCAGAGGTACACAGGGGCTTTGTTGAATAAATCGAACTTTTGCTGAGTTGAAGGATCAGATCACGCACTCTCTCGACAACACAGACCGCTCCGTGGCGAAGCAAAAGTTCAGAATCACCAACTGGAAGACCTACAACATAGCCCCCATCAACCGTGGATCCCTCACTTTATGGCTGGACGATGAGGCGATTCAGGCCTGGTATGAGTCAGCAACGCCTTCATCTCGCGGAAGACCTCAGCGCTATTCAGATCTTGCCATCACGACTGTCCTGATGATTAAACGTGTATTCCGGCTGACCCTGCGGGCTGCGCAGGGTTTTATTGATTCTATTTTTGCCATGATGAACGTTCCTTTGCGTTGTCCGGATTACACCAGTGTCAGTAAGCGGGCAAAGTCGGTTCATGTCAGTTTCAAAACGCCCATCCGGGGTGAAATTGCCCATCTGGTAATTGATTCCACCGGGCTTAAGGTCTTCGGTGAAGGCGAGTGGAAAGTCAAAAAACACGGCAAAAAGCGCCGTCGTACCTGGCGAAAGCTGCATCTGGCCGTTGACAGCAAAACACATGAGGTCATCTGTGCCGACCTGTCGCTAAACAACGTCACGGACTCAGAGGCTTTCCCCGGATTAATCCGGCAGACCCACCGAAAAATCAGGTCAGCCGCTTGAGACGGTGCTTACGACACCCGGTTATGTCACGATGAACTACGGCGTAAGAAAATCAGTGCTCTCATCCCGCCGAGAAAAGGCGCAGGTTACTGGCCCGGAGAGTACAGAGATCGTAATCGTGCAGTAGCGAATCAGCGTCTGAACAGAAGCAATGCGCGGTGGAAATGGGTAACAGATTACAACCGTCGCTCGATAGCGGAAACGGCGATGTACAGGATAAAACAGTTGTTGGGTGGTTCACTGACGCTGCGTGATTACGATGGCCAGGAAGCAGAGGCTTTGGCCATGGTGCGGGCGTTAAACAAAATGACGAAGGCGGGTATGCCTGAAAGCGTGCGCATTGCCTGAAAACCCAGTCGGCTACAGAGACGTTCGCCCGGAGTCTGATTTATTCAACAAAGCCTCACTCAGCATTAAACCACCTCAGGCCCGCTCATAACCCTGCGCTCCGGACGAATATCTGTTCTGATGCGAGGAGCTTTTATGCCCGGAATTGCATTCCTCATGCGTACCGGGGAGATAGAATCTGCCATCAGGCGAGGGTCTGGTTCCTCCCGGGCAACCATTCATGCCCCGCTGACCGTTTTTCCCGGCAAGTCCGGCTCCGCCGTTGGCATCATTTGTACGCCACAGTCTGTACACGTCCTTTGAGTCACTCTGCCCGGCATAAGTCAATGCTGAAAATACCAGGATAGACAGCAGAGAAAAATTCAATACATTACTCATACTTTATCCTCTTTCCGCACTCATCATCTGACCGTTATCGAATCAGGCTGCTGTTCAGTCACTTTCAGCGCCGTCCCCTCGAGTGCGTTATGGAGAGCTTCCCGGATAGTCATTCTGCCTTTAACGGGATTTGCCCTGACCCAGGCCGTCCTGCTGAGGTCCGTCCTGATAAAACACCCTGTCCCGTGCGCCAGTTGCTGAGCAGTTTCATCAAACCGGAAGAAACTGATGTCATAATCTGCAATGGCGTCACACTTCCCCTACGGCACATGAACATCCGGGGAAGCACTGCATGAAATAATTAAGAAAACTATGCCGGTACTAAAAATCTTTCCGGATAAACACGTCAATGCCTGTTCCGTCACATTCATCTGATGAATCCTCATGATATGTTACACAGCGATAATAACGACAAAGTTATTAATCTGTTATTTCAGTGAGATATTTTATTTAATAAACTTATCGGCAAAGGTAACAAACTGTTGCCAGTCATAAGGCGTGATATCGTGGCCGCCAGAACGGACGTGATAACTCAGCGTTCCCGAAAGTGGCATACTGGTTCGTGACATTTCCTGATACACGGGTACATTATCAGTTTTACCTGCAAGCTCCCACACTACTGAGGCTTCTTCTAATCCGGTAAATTCGCCCATCTGGCCTGCGCTGACCGGGAAATGTACTGGTTAAATGTTCGCTTTAGGCACCAGTCAGGAACTGTGTTTGATCGGCTCCTCACTGAGTGCCGTGAACAGTTTATCCACCATCAAGATGCGGGGTGAGAGATTTCTTGAAACAGGCCACAGTGCCGATAGCGGGGCATCATACCGGGGGCATAACCGGTAGAAGCCTCCGGTCCTTCTTTATTGCTTTATATTATTGGCTCTGACAACCAGGAAATGGCTGTCAGAGCCAAAATGGTCAACAATCTTGGTATCGACATGTTCCAGTTCCTTCCTGGCAACCATTCGTATTTCGCCCGCCTTTGCCCGGCAAACCCGGCCTGACGGTACACAGCATTTGTACGCCACCATCTGTGTACCCGGATGCTACCCCCCTCAAAAGGGGATAGCTGAATGTGTCGACAGTAAAGCCGCGTCTTTATTATGAGAACTGGTTGATTTTATTTAAAAAAACGTTAATTATATAACTTTTAACACTACTGAATACAATTCAGATGAAAAAATTAATTTTAAAAATTAACCTATGTGTGTGTTTTTCTCTGGCTCAGTTCACTCATGCGGCACAATTAACTCCCTTCGCTGATGAAAACAGAAACTTATGGTTGCGAATGGAAGGGACTCTTGAAAATGGGGACGCGCAGTCATTCAACAACTACATTGAGGAGGCGAAGGCGCAAAATCTAGAATTTTACGGGGTTACTTTGATATCCAGTGGTGGGTTATTACAAGAAGGAAAAGCTATTGCGAAGCTGGTCAGAGACAATAGAATGATAACCTACGTTCCTGATAATTCATTGTGTGCCAGTTCATGCTTTTGGGTATTTGCTGCAGGGATACACCGGTATGCTGGCAAGCAAACTTCCATCGGCGTTCATAGTGTAGGGCGAACAAATCAAGAAGAAGATGAATTAACAAAATCGAATACACTGGATATGATTAGGGCATACGCAGCTCTGGGAGTACCTGATGATATTGTCGGTGCAACAGCAAAAACCAAACCCAATCAGATACACTTCCTGACCAGAAGTGAACTAAACGCAATGGTGAACAACCCTGCACCACCCGAAGAATTTACAAATTACCTTATTTCAACAAATCAATCAGTAGAGACAACAAAATTAATTCAAACATCATTACCATCAGAAGAATCCAAAAACTACTCCCGAGCCCTCAATGAGAGAGGGATTAACCTCATTCATACAGGAAATTACGATGAAGCAGTCAAAGTATTAGAAGAGGCTAAAAAACATAATAATTTTGACACTGAAGTTTTAGGAAACTTAGGTTACGCTTATTACAGGAATAATGACTTAAAAAATGCACAGGATAACATAACAGCTTCATTAAAAATCAATGAGACAAGAAGTGTATCCTGGGGTAACCTTGGCGAAATCGTTGCAAAGCAAGGAAATGTTAAGTGGGCAATAGACTGCTTTAATAATTATATTTATTACTCAAAAAATAAAGAGTCTGCATTAAGGCACTTAAATCGCCTGACAAAGTCTGAGAATATTTACTTATCGATGGCCGCAAGTTCAATAATCAATAAATAATCACTATCCTGAGCCAATTCCGT
>NZ_NHZE01000130.1:0-884 GCF_002207995.1 Pantoea sp. VS1 | reverse complement strand
CGCGAGCTGGCTGACAAGAGACCAGCGGTCCCGGCTTTTCTTTTCATCGGCGACCAGCCGGACCTTAACGCCCCGCGCAACGGCCGCTGACAGCGCCTGTGCCACCGGCCGGCTGGTGAAGTCATAGGCCGCCACGTCGGCGCTCTGACGCGCGCTGTCGGTGAACTGCAGTATCAGATCCAGCGCCGAGCCCCCGGGCGAAAAGCCGGCCGTTACGGAGGCCTCCGCGCCGTGAATAACGGGAAGGGTCAGTAATGCCGTCATGATTAAAGCCTGTCTTTTCATTATCCTTTACCGCTATAAAATAATGTTAACAGATTTTACCACCTGACAGTTATTAATATAAACATGTTAATATGAATCTATTAAAAATATAAAATCAAAGCAGAAGATATTCCGTAATCTGACGATAACAGTTACGTGTCAGGGAGCAGATAATATGAATACATTTCACGAATTAAATATCATGACTTCACGCGGCGATATTCACGGCGCCTTTTCGCTCATCCGCAGCTGGAGCGAAAACGTCGCCCGGAAAATCATGAAAAAAGCGGGCTACCCTGTGACACCGCACACGGGGCGCGCGTTCTGGACGTGGGTGCAGGAGACCCTGATCCGGGCGGCCCGCGAGCGGCGCTGCGGCTACCGGGCGCGCGCTGAACGCCTGGCACCGGTGCGTCGCTGGCGGCAGCAGGCCGCGGAAGACTATGATGCTTATGCGCAGATGATGGCGTCAGACGCCGCGCCGCAGGCTGAGGCTGCCCCGGAGGGAAATATAGCGCCCCTCGATGCTGCTCCTGAAAAATGCGTCGCCGTCCGCGGCCGCGCAGAAGGCCTGGTACACCTTTGCCGGCACCGCGAGCCAGCGCCGGCACGCGCCGTTC
>NZ_NHZE01000129.1:0-884 GCF_002207995.1 Pantoea sp. VS1 | reverse complement strand
GAACGGCGCGTGCCGGCGCTGGCTCGCGGTGCCGGCAAAGGTGTACCAGGCCTTCTGCGCGGCCGCGGACGGCGACGCATTTTTCAGGAGCAGCATCGAGGGGCGCTATATTTCCCTCCGCGGCAGCCTCAGCCTGCGGCCCGGCGTCTGACGCCATCATCTGCGCATAGGCATCATAGTCTTCCGCGGCCTGCTGCCGCCAGCGACGCACCGGTGCCCGGCGTTCAGCGCGCGCCCGGTAGCCGCAGCGCCGCTCGCGGGCCGCCCGAATCAGGGTCTCCTGCACCCACGTCCAGAACGCGCGCCCCGTGTGCGGCGTCACAGGGTAGCCCGCTTTTTTCATGATTTTCCGGGCGACGTTTTCGCTCCAGCTGCGGATGAGCGAAAAGGCGCCGTGGATATCGCCGCGTGACGTCATGATATTTAATTCGTGAAATGTATTCATATTATCTGCTCCCTGACATGTAACTGTTATCGTCAGATTACGAAATGTCTTCAGCGCTGATTTTATATTTATAATAGATTAATATTAACATGTTTATATTAATAACTGTCAGGTGGTAAAATCTGTTAACATTATTTTATGGCGGTAAAGGATAATGAAAAGACAGGCTTTAATCATGACGGCATTACTGACCATTCCCGTTATTCACGGCGCGGAGGCCTCCGTAACGGCCGGCTTTTCGCCCGGTGGCCCGGCGCTGGATCTGATACTGCAGTTCACCGGCAGCGCGCGTCAGAGCGCCGACGTGGCGGCCTATGATTTCACCAGCCGGCCGGTGGCACAGGCGCTGTCAGCGGCCGTTGCGCGGGGCGTTAAGGTCCGGCTGGTCGCCGATGAAAAGAAAAGCCGGGACCGCTGGTCTCTTGTCAGCCAGCTCGCG